>JAUNRE010000169.1 GCA_030535795.1 Akkermansia sp. | reverse complement strand
TAGCTAAGACATCCGAGCGAAAGCTCGCGAAACTTGAACTTTGTCAATTGTAAATCATTGCTGTCCCATAAAGCAGTCATGGAGATGGCAACGGAGCGAAACGTATATTGGGATTCCTCGGTTTTCCGTCACCCCGCCAAGGCGGGGCTCTATTCATTTTTTTGTCTCGTACCCAGGGCAGCACTCGCTTACGCTCGCTTGCCCTGGGCTATGATTCTGTCGCCCTCTGGCGAGGGCTTCTTAGTTTGGCAGCGCGGAGCGCTTCAAGATAGGTAAAATCCTGCGCCGTAGGCGCCGAATTCATGAGCCCGCCAGGGCGATGGAATGTTAGCCACGGGTAAGCTACCCGCCCACTCCATCCTGAAATATGAGCAACTCTTTACCCATGCCCGTGAGCATCAGACCGAGCCGGAGCTGCTGGCCATCGGCCTTCTGTATGAGCAAGGGCACGACACGAGGCGCAACCTGCGGAGAGCACGTCAATGGTATACTGCGGCGGCCCTCAATGGCTCACAAGAGGCTCTGGCCGCACTGAAACGCATCACCCGGGAACCGGATAAAGAAAGGCTCTGAGATCTGCACTCAGGGCAATACTCCACGCAGCGCCGGCAGGCGCTGCAGAAACGGCTGCATGGCGGCCTGCATTTCAGGGCTGATACTCCACCGGGGACGACGCACTCGGTATTCGGCACGGCATACCCGCGCATACACCGCAGCCAGTGCGTTGAGGCGCAGCACATCCGCCTCTCCTTGCAGCAGGTAATCCGTGTAATCGGCCAGCGCGCGCATAGCTGCGGCGTCCTCCTGCGCCAGTGCCGCTTTAAACTCGCAAAAGAAGGCATAGGCCGTCTTGTAATCCTTTGCCCACCGCTGCTCCAGCAGTTGAGCCGGCAGTTGCAGCACCTGCTCGCCCCCCAGGAGCGCCAGCCCACGCCTCAGCTCAGCCGCCAACTGCGGCTCTGCCCCCCGCTCCAGCCGCCTTGCTACGGCTTGCGCCGCCTTCTGCAAGCGCTCCAGGCAGGTAAGTGGCTCGGCGTCGCGGGCAAGAGCCACACAGCTATCCCCCTCCGCCATGTCCAGCAGCCAGTCGCCCTGCCAATCAATGGCATCTGCCAGCAGACACAGCTCCTGCAGCTCGGTAGCGGGGTGTTGCTTCAACACCTGCCACCTCGGCAGCAGGAATTTATCCACTACCAGCCGCACGGTAGCCGCCGGGGCGGCATAAATACCCGGATCCTCAGCCACATCGCACAGCATATCGGCCAAAGCCATCGTTTCGCGCAGCAAGCGCAACCGCCCGGCCATATCCGCCGGTGCGACCACAGACTCCTGCGGCAAAGCATCAATATGGGGCATAGGATACTCTTCCGCCTCAAGTAACGGAGCGGCAGCAACTGCCGCCAAAATCGGCAGGCAGACATATGCGGTTACATCATTCATCGGCATTCCGGGGGATGAAAAAATCGGCTCTTCGTTATAAAGTGTGGGCATGTCCCATTCCCGCAGTAGAAAACGAA
>JAUNRE010000106.1:734-6595 GCA_030535795.1 Akkermansia sp. | reverse complement strand
ATGCTCAAAGACCTGCAGAAAGAACACCAATGATTCTGCTTGCTTTTTGGGCGGAGGAAGCGTAAAATAACGGGCGTCATGAGTAACGCCAAATCCGAACTTCTGCAAATCTTGCTGGCTAAGTCCATCAAGACAGGTCATTTTATTCTCGCTTCCGGTAAGGAGAGCGACTTGTACTGCGACTGCCGCGTCACCGCTCTGGATGCCCGCGGTGCCAACCTCATCGGTGAGGTGGGCTGGCAGATGGTGCAGGAGGAAATCCTACCGAAATTCCCCGAGGCGTGCTCCATTGGCGGTATGACGATGGGGGCTGACCCCATTTCTCTGGCTATCGGCATGTACTCCGCAAATGCCGAGAAGCCCCTCTGCGTGTTTACCGTGCGCAAAGAAGCCAAAGACCACGGCCGCGGCAAGCGTATTGAGGGTAACTTTGCAGCCGGGCAGCAGGTGATTGTGGTGGATGATGTGATTACCACCGGCGGCTCCACACTGAAGGCTATTGACGCCATCGAGGCTGAGGGTGGCAAGGTGGTGGCTGCTCTGGTGCTGGTAGACCGTCAGGAGGGCGGACGCGAAGCTATTGAGAGCCGCGGAATCCCCGTCTACCCCATGTTCACCCGCGCCAGCATTTTCGGTAACAAGTAAATCCGAATGTTTCCCGTTGTTGCAGGTATTGAGGGGCCGGTGCTGACGGCGCGCGAGAGGGAGCTCTTCTCGCGCCTGCAGCCGGCCGGCTACATCCTCTTTACCCGCAATATCATTGACTATGAGTTGACGCGCGAGCTCACCGATGAGCTGCGCGCACTCACAACGGGGCCGGATGTCCCCGTCATTGCCATCGACCAGGAAGGCGGGCGAGTGGTGCGCACGGCGGATATTTTTGTGAAGCATCCTTCCGCTGCCGAGCTGGCAGCCACCGGCAACAGCCACCTGATAACGCAGGCCGCGTGGTATAATGCGCAGTGTCTGTACACATTGGGCGTTAATACGAACTTTGCACCCGTTCTCGATATAGGCTCCGCGCGCGCCAACGCCCTGCCGAGCCGCTGCTGGGGGGATGATGCCCAAGCTGTCACGACTCATGCCGGGGTGTGGAATCGGGCTCATGTGCGAGCCGGAATGGCCACATGCGGCAAGCATTTTCCCGGGATGGGGGCGGCTGAGTGTGATCCCCACTTCGACCTGCCCGTGTTGCACGGAACGTGCGATTCTTTCCTGATGGACGCTGCGATACCTTTCAATGCGCTCATGCCTGAGCTGCCGTCGATGATGATAGCGCACCTGCTCATACCCGAGATAGACGCCGAGCTGCCTACCTCGCTTTCCCCGGCTCTTGTGCAGCAATTCCTGCGCAATCGCCTTGGCTATGAGGGTGTTGTGTTTACTGATGACTTGTGCATGGGCGCCATCGCTAAACGCTATAGCCCGGCGGAGTCTGCCGCGCTGGCTTTGCGCGCCGGTTGCGACTTGCCCCTTATCTGCCACGATGCCTGCGAGCACCTCGAAGCCGCGGCTGATGCAATCGCCCGCCTGCCGCAGCATATCCTGCGAGCAGCCAAAGCGCGTATCGAGCACTTCCGCATGGGGCTCCACACCCGCCCGCCTATGCCTTTCATTCAATGGCGAGAGTATCTGACCGACCTGGCCGATTTCAATAAAAAGATTCCCGCCCTCGCCGGGGCTACCCCCGGCTCACCCGTGCAGGATTATTGACAAAGCAGGAAAAAATCGGGGAAACTTGAAACAGATGTCCTGCATCCGCAGTATCTCGCCGGATGGTTCCGGGGCTCATCCGGAAGGGGGGCGAGGATTACCGAGGAGCTGAATGCTCGGACCGAAGATTAAATGCCGATTTTTTATTTCTTGCTTGCAATCGGAGCTCGTTTGCCTTAGAATGGTGCCGTTAACAAACACATTTTTCGTAATAATATGAAAATCCTCATTACCGGCGGTGCCGGCTTTATCGGTTCTCACATCGCTGAGCACTATCAGGGTGTGGCGGAAGAGATTCGTGTGCTCGATAACCTGCGCACAGGCTACAAGAAGAATCTTGATGGCCTGAAGGTGACTTTCATCGAAGGCTCTATCACTGACCGTGAGCTTGTTGCCAAAGCTGTGGAGGGCGTTGACTACATCTTCCACATGGCCGCTCTGGTATCTGTGCCTGAGTCCATGAGCAAGATTCGCGAGTGCATTGACCTGAATGTGAATGGTCTGCTGACAGTGCTGGAAGAAGCCAGCAAGGCCGGCTGCAAGAAGGTCGTACTGGCTTCCTCAGCCGCTATTTATGGCGATAATCCCATTGTGCCCAAGGTGGAGACGATGTACCCCGAGCCCAAGAGCCCCTATGGCATTACCAAGCTCGATGGTGAGTACTACATGGACATGTTCCGCACCACCGGCCAGATTAACACCGGCTGCTGCCGTTTCTTCAATGTGTTCGGTCCCCGCCAGGATCCCAAGGGCGCATACGCCGCCGCCGTGCCGATTTTCATGGAAAAGGCCATCAAGGGCGAGGATATCACCGTGTACGGTGATGGCGAGCAGACCCGCGATTTCATCTATGTGAAGGATATCGTCGGTGCGCTGGCCTACGTGGCTGAGCATCCCGAAGTAACCGGTGTGAACAATGTGGGCTACGGTGGTCAGATTACCATCAATGACCTGGCTGAGATTATCATTAAGGCTGCCGGCTCTACCTCCAAGGTGGTGCACCTGCCTGAGCGCCCCGGCGATGTGAAGCACAGCCGCTCCTGTGCTGACAAGCTGCGCAATGCCGGTTGGGAGCCTAAGTACACCCTCGAGGAGGGGCTCAAGACGACGCTTGAGTACTTCAAGAGCGTGACCAAGTAAGATAGGTATATGTTTTCGCACCGCAAAGCCTGCGAGCTTTGCGGTGCTTTTTGCATACCGGGCATGTGCGATGAATATACACCCCGCCTGAGCGTGAAAGCGCTGGGTAAACTGGCCTCAGAGCGGCTGGCGACCTTGCGTGCCGAGGGCGAAGAGCTGCATCCGGTGGTGAATACCACGCGTAAGCTCGCTTCCAACTTCTGGGGCAGTGCATGGATGCGGCATCTGGCTCGCTGCGAGGCAGGGGGGCTGTGCCTGGCGCCCGGGCGCTCCTTGCTTCGCCATGGGTGCGTGTTGAATCTGCGCATCGCTCCCGGTCTTATTCAGGCGCTGGTGAGTGCCGAGGAGCTTTACGACGTGAACCTGAGCATCGCGCCGCTTGATGAAGAACAAGCGGAGGCCTTGCGGGCAGCTTGCTCTCATCGCATTGATTCGCTGGTGGCACTACTGGAAGGCAAGGTGGATGCCGCTGTTTTGGAGGTGTTGTGTGCACCGGAGGGGGGCTTGTTGCCGGAACCGGCGGACTGGAGGATGAATTGCAGCTGTCCGGATTGGGTTGAACCCTGTGCCCATGCCGCTGCGGCCATTTATGCCGCCGGTTGCCTGATAGATGCCGACCCTTCGCTGTTATTTACGCTGCGTTCCATTGAGCCTTCCTCTCTTTTAGCTGCCTCGGCACCTCTTGCTGAGACGGAATTTGATGCAGATTCCTTGGCTTCAACATTCGGTATCGACATAGACTTGAGTTGAAAAGGATGTCAGTAGCCATTTTTTCCTTTACTCTGGGCACGGATTAGGATAGAATGGCTACGTTATGAGACTCTATACTACTCTGATGATGACGGCGATGGTTGCTGCTCCGATGGTGGCAACTGCAGCACCGTCTGATATGGCTCAGACTTATGTATCTCTGGCGAAACCCGCTACTGGTGCCAAAGTCGGGGCTGTTGTGCGTGCCGGAGTGATGCCCGGCTTGGCCGTATTGCCTGCCGATGTGGAGTGTTGCGTGGCAACTACGGAAATCAGGCTGGGAGATTTCTTCGTGTCTCCGATTTTTGGTAAGCCCGGAACCGGCGGCGCAGAGGAAGAAGGAGCCGCTCCCGCTATGCCGATGGCTGCCGGTAACAGCCCGTTTGCTGACCCGGATTTTGCGCAGGGCGTGACCTCGTATGCCATGGGCGTGGGCAGGGGGATGAGTAATGCGCTCAATACGCTGATACCCATTGTTCAGTACTTGGATTCCAAGCCCAAGAGTGAGCAA
Organism: Akkermansia sp.; assembly: GCA_030535795.1. GTDB lineage: Bacteria > Verrucomicrobiota > Verrucomicrobiia > Verrucomicrobiales > Akkermansiaceae > Akkermansia. Next base: position 2,481 of record JAUNRE010000106.1, on the reverse strand, counting down.
ATGGCTGAGGATTGGGCCAATGAGGCGGCTGCTGATTATTCAGATGCCATCAGGGCTGAAAAGCTGACACTCTCGCGTGCTGCCGCTCTCGAAGCGCTGAAGAAATTGCCCAATACTCACCTGAGCCCGGTGTACGGTGTAGTGACGATGAATCACGACGGTGGTTCTGCCATGCTTCCCGACGCATTGAAGACAGTCATCGAGCAGTCTAAGGGCAACGGAGCCGAGCCTGTGAAGGAAAATGGCTGGCAGGGTTGGAAGTATAAGTTTACCGACATGCTTGGCGAGGTGGATGCCACGGAGGCCGTGGGTAAGGAGGCTCTGGAAATCCTGAAGGAGCGCAGTCTCTACCACATTTTCAAGATTGATGGCAATGCCTTGGTGATGTGCATCTGCGAGTCTCCCTCCGATTGTAAGATTGTGGACAGTGCAGATGCCTCGGTACTGGGCAGTGACAAGATGGCGTTCTACGACCCGGCACTGAGCCACAAGCTTGTGTGCGCGGCTTATGTGCACCCCGGTCTGCTCAACGCTGTTTCCAAGGGAACCAATGAGAGCGTGACGCTGATGAGTGCATTTGTTGGCAATATCTTCCGTGCCATTGCTCGCGAGAATGAGGAAAAGAGCCTTACCTTCGGCTCAGCTGCTCGCGGGGTGGACACTGTTGCCGCGTACCTCAAGTCCCTCTCTTACGAAAAGTTTGCCAAGCCGTTCACTCTGGGGCTGTGGCAGGTAAGCAGCGGTGCGTACCATGCTCGTCTCAGTATGGATGCCTGTGGTGCTTCCTACGCTGAGGGCGAGTTGAAGCTCAGCAAGGTTGCAGCCAGCAGCAAGACGATTTACTACAGCGAGAGTACCCCGTATACCCCCGCAGCCGGTCCTTCCTTCGTGGATGTGATTGCACCGGCTCTCAATATTTACAGCGGGTACGATACCTCCCTTGCTGAGAGTGAGGGGCAGGGTGAGAAGTTTGCCGCTCGCGGCAACTCGATTGCAACGGCCATGCGCTCCCTTGGTAAGTCGCTTGGCAATACTCCTGCATTTGTCGTGTTCGATGTGAAGGGGACACCGGCCGCCACGTATTTCAACACCGTGACAAACGGCAAGTCTCTGGCCAGCTCCGCCAACATGCTCGGTTCCTCTATCGGTATCCTGGCCGGTGGCGATCGCAACATGCTGCGCCAGTACTACAAGGTCAAGAAGGGTAAGTCTTCCACAGTGGTCAATTTCACTCTTCCCGACGAGCTCGGCGGCATGAAGCCCTCCAGCCTTTACGCCGGTAACAAGCTGGCAGTCGGTACTTCCGCCGCTCTGAACCAGCTTATCATGAAAAATGCTGTTGGTAAGCGCAAGTTCGCCGGTACGGTGTACACCATGCGTCCTGCCTCTCTGGCCGGGTTGATGGCTCTTGCCGGCGCAGCCGACCCCAGTGGCGGCATGGTAACCGGTATGGCCGGTGCTGTCCTGGGTGGTTTGGGTGATATCCATGCCGTCGATACCATTACCGAAGGCGTGCGCAATATCCATATCCTTGTGAAGCGCCCCAAGGGGACCCCGGCTCCCGCTCCTATAGCTCGTCCGATGCCCGGTGGGGCTCCTGCTCCCGCAGCAACTGCTGATGATGAGGAGGAGGAAGACGAGAATATGCCCCCTCAGCCCGCCTTCATAACCTTCCCTGACAGGGCCCTTGGCCTGCTGGTGCGTTTGCAGGGCGGCGGCTTCCGCCTGTATTACCATCAGGCTGCCC
>JAUNRE010000106.1:0-724 GCA_030535795.1 Akkermansia sp. | reverse complement strand
AGACGAAGAGGAGGAAGAAGAGGAGTAAAACACCGGATATCTTCCTTGCTCTGAGGTCTGACTCAGGTTATTGTGAAGGCAGCGGGTTTGTACCTGCTGCCTTCAACTTTGACACAGTAAGCAGTTGCATGCTGTGTTGAGCTGTGATACAATACGCGCGTTATGTCAAATACCTCACTCACTCCGGAATTAGTGAAAATCACCACCGAATTGGCTAATGCCTTTGCTCAGTGTCAGAAGGTGGTATCTGCCAAAGCTCGTATCGGCCTCTTCTACCAGAACCCCGAAGCTACCGACCTTTTCCGCAAGGTGAACGAGTACGGTGAAAAGCTGCGCAACAAGCACATGGAGGGTATGCCCCCCTCGGAGGAGGAAATCTCCGCTTTTGATGAACTGCGCCAGAATGTGATTGATAACCCTGTATGCCGTGGCTTCCTTGAGGCGCGTCAGGAGGTGGAAGAAATGCTTGCTGTTGTGCACCAGTATCTTTCCATCGCGTTTGAGAAGGGAAGCGCTCCTTCGGATGAAGAGGTTGCCGCAGCCATGACTCAGCAGATGAGCTGTTCCTGCGGTGGTGGTTGCAGCGGCAACTGTGATGAATGCGAGAGCGATTGCCAGCAGCAGGAGGCTGAGCAGCACGAGTGCAAGTGCGGCCACCACGGCGATGGCGAATGCTGCGGCGGCCATGGCGATGGTGAGTGCTGCGGGCGTCATGGCGAAGGCG
>JAUNRE010000027.1 GCA_030535795.1 Akkermansia sp. | reverse complement strand
GCGCTTTAAGCCGCGGGCACAAGCGGTTGTCTTAGCTACGCATACCCGCGGGCGACAGCCCGCCGAACTTTCAAATTCGCCTGCCACGGCGTAGCATGCGAGCGTAGCGAGACGCGAAGACGGGACCTTCTGAATTCGACCATCGTACTTCCACAAATTGGCGGTTTTCCTAATTATTCCAACGCGTCACTTATATTTTTTCCTACACAAGCCTCATTTCGTTCCCTATACGCAGACAGAGAGCTTGCTGCGCCCTCGTCGCTGCCGAAAAACACAAAACTGCTTGTCTCTGCCATAACTGCACGAAATTATGCCAGATGCACTCAGAAAAGTCAAACACCGTCTGCGCATCGGCTGTCATTTTGCGCAGGAAACTCACTCCTCCTGCTCACCGGTGATATCTACATACATGGGCAGGAAGTAATATTTCCCCTCTATCAGCAGCGATACGCGCAAAACGGCATAGCTGCGCCCTCCTTTGCGCAGGTAGTACGCACCGGCAAAATCCGCCTCTGAGCCGATGCCGCTGATAATCTCCTCTACCAGAGCCTCCTGCGTCTCCACGGTGGAATCCTCCACAACCCAGGCGTCATCCTCGCCCCAACCGGGGCCACCCGTAATACCCGGATAGCGGGCAGCCAACTCGGCATGGCGCACCAGCAGCAACTTGCCGATATGCTCCTTTGCCTGCAAGGTCAGTTCCTCGTGCTCACGCGCCGCAGCAGCCGAAAAGCCACTGGCCTCAGCCAAAGCCACGGAGCCGAAGAGGCGCGCCTCGCGCAGACGCCCCGAAGCCAGTGCCACCTGCGCCATCAGTGCATCCAGTTTTGCCATATCGGCTTTTTCCGCCATGAAAGGGAACACACGCTCCAGACACTCGTTGAGAGAAGCGTTGAGTTCCCGTACTTTCGGAGCCGCTGCATCAGCCGAGGCTCGATCGGTAATCCCCTCGGCCACGGAAAGCAACTGCCCGAAGAGAGAGCACGCCTCTTCTATGCGTTCTTTCTGACTCGCGCGCATCGATGCACGCACGGCATCCGGCACAGCGGTGTCCTCAGCCTCCACCACATCCTCCTCATAATCCTCCTCCGGCTCGGCATGCACCAAGGGTGCAAACAGGGTAACACACGTCAACAAGACAGCAGGGTAACATTTCATCTTCATGATGCAGCCATTCTAACAGCCGCCCCCGCCACAGTCAACCCCGTTTCCCGGAAAAAAGCGGATTAACGAATTGCCGGCTCCGCCGCCGGTGCGGCTCCACCCTGAGCGGCTTTCAATTCGGTGCCAGCGCGTTAAAAGTATCGTGCGAGAAAATTCCGGAAATACCATAAGCCTGCACTTCTTTTATTTTGCGGTTCTTTTTTGCTTGCTGAATGAGCAATAAAAAGGTAGACTAAAACAAACCCTGATTCGGGGTAAACCTTTTATTCACCATGAAAGCAGGAACTGTAGTAAAACTGGCGCTGGCCATGCTCATTGCAGCAGATCCCACATACGCCGTCAAGCCTGAGCTATTCAAGGATATCATCCCCGGCACGAATGAAGTCGTATCCGGCAAGACGAAAAGCAAGAAGGCATATCCGAAATCCGCACTTCCGAAAGAGGTGCAAGAAGCCATAGCTACGGGCGATTACACGAAGGTACAGGAGACCATACTGGCGGCGCTGAAAGGCAAAAACATCCGGCCGGACATTCCGGAGGTGCTGGAAATGGCGATGCTGCTTGAGGTCATCCGCGAGACGGATGCAAAGGTCATGACAGAGTTTGCGGGAAAGTGCAAGCTACGCGGCAAATTCCTGGCAGAGTTTGCAAAAGATGCAGCCTGGCAGGAGCTGTACCTCGGCTGCGGCTTAGTACCCCATGGCACAGATGTGGGGCTGGATGTGCTCTACCGCATCTGGAAAGACCACAAGGGAAATGTGGAAAACAAGCCACTGGCCGTGGCGCTGGCTAGTGCCTGGGGCGGCGGCGAAACCGACCCAAATCCCCGTGAGAAAACTCAGGATCCCAATAAGTTTAACCCTGTATGGCGCTATAACTTCTTTGTCAAAAATGCAGCCAGAGGTGTGCTGCACCCGAATTTCGGGAAGCTGAAAGCTTGGGAATTACGCTTTGTGACAGGCAACCCCTGGCAGGATTGGGACGACCGCTCTTTTGAATGGGCGCTGGAGAACATCAACGTACCGTGGGACAAGTTCCACACCTCCTGCTGGGCCGCTACCTACACGGATCCCTCCAAATTCGGCGATACCGTGCAAGGCGGCATGTACAACCTGCCGTACAGCGAACAGAGCCAAGCAGAAGCCTGCCACCGCAACGGCGGTGTGTGCGGCGCTATGTCGCACTTGGGCTGTGTGGCAGCCCAGGCACATGGCATCCCGGCATATACAGTAGGGCAGCCCGGGCACTGCGCCTATGCCGTACGCCCGGAGCGCGGCACATGGGTAGGCGGCTTCGGCGGCCCGGATGGCGGCATGCACAACCGCATTTTCGGCAACCAGGCCCCGACCTCATACATGCTGATGGAAACCGTATTCGGGGATGACGAGAACGTGGAGAAAGCATACCGCCACGCGGCCTGCGCCCGCGCGCTGGAGGCGACCGGAGACACGGAAGGCGCTATCGACATGTGGCAGAAAGCCCTGCAACTCTCGCCGCTACACCCCTTCTTCCGCACTGCTCTGAGCAAGCAGATGAAGTCACAAGGGCTCACCCCGGACAAAGCATACAGCTACCTGAGCAAGACGATACCCCACTACGAAGGAAACGGCTTTGCAGCAGTAAACATGATGCAGGATCTGGAGGAGGAAATCAACGCCATGAGCGATGAGCAAAAGATAAAGCTCTACGCGCTCTGCCACAAGATGATATCCGGCACCCGCTCCTCATGGGCAGTGAAGTGCGAGAGCATCATCCAGAAGCAATCCGACACCCTCTCCACGCCGGCGGCACAGGAGAAGTATCTGGGTACGACCCTGGCCATCCACATGAATGCGAAAGACGCCACCACCTTTGGCCAGCTGCTGGAGTGGGCACTCAAGAACTATGTGGAAAACGGGAAGGAAGATGTTTTCGGTCGTGCGTTCAACACAGCCGCAGCACAGGCAGAAAGCAACTCGGGCAGCGGCGATGCCAAGGCAGAAGAGGAGCGACTCAAGAAGCTCGGAGAAGCGTACAACAAGGCCATTGTTGCCGCAGAGCAAGCTCGCTCCGCAGCTGCTTTCGTAGCACTTACCCAAGCTGCGGCCAAGGTATGTGGTGCCAGCAACATCAACATACCGCTCAAATCCACCGTACCGGGTAAACCGATAGAAGCGGCCATGTTCCGCAGCTCCTCCACCTGCCAGTGGGATACCCCGCGCTTCCACGCCAACATCACCACCCCCAAGGGTGGTAAGTGCCACACCGATAAAGAGGCCACTCCCAACTTTGTGGTGGAATTGCCCAAGCGCCGTTTCGTGTCCGGCTGTATCATACGCAAGACGGACGGCAACGAAGGACGCATGAATAAAGCCACCGTCTATACCAGCGAGGACGGTGCCACTTGGGTAGCCCGAGCAAGCATCGACCGGATGCCCAAGGAATGGGCCGTCAGCTTCCCCGAGGGAACTCCTGCCAAGTGGCTCAAGGTGGAATTCGACAACAGCAAGAGCAACGACTACGCCCACATCTCCCACTTTGTGGTCTACGGCAAATAAACCAAAACATCTTCTGACACCATGAAAAACATATTACTGACAACCCTGCTGATGCCCCTTGCCGCGCTGAGCATACAGGCAGCCACGCTGACATACCCGGACGTGGAACAAGCCCGCGAACAGGCAAAACAGGCAGGAAAGCCCGCCGTTATCATCTGGTACGGCTCAGACTGGCAGCAGGGAATAGACGCCTTTGTGAAAGACTGGCAGGCAGTTGGTACCCGGCATGGCAACACTTGCGTGTTCGGTACTTTCGATGAGAAGTTGGGGCAGGAGCGAGACCGCAACAAGGTGCTGCCCATAGAGCACTTCAACCTGCCCGCAGTTGTACTGCTGGCACCCGACGGCTCATACATGACAGAACTGAGCGGCGAGCGTCTGGGCAATGCCGCAGATGCCATGAAAAAGCTCACCCCCCTGGCCGCCAAGGCCACAGAGTTCGCCGCACTGGTAGAGAAAGCCCGCAGCTCAAAAGGGCGCGAGGCTGTGGCAGCCGCCGCACAGGCTCTAGCCATGCTGCCCATGGTTGATGCGATGAAGCAGAAAGAGCTCAAAAAAATCATCAACTCGCAAGATCCGAACGATGAAAGCGGCTACCGCGCCCAGTTCTGCATGGACCACCTCGACATGTACCGCGAAATCCAAGGTATTCTCAAGGGTGGCAAGGAAGGCAAGCTGAGCGGCAAGGAACGCGATTTCGATGCCGCTGAAGCCTATGTGCGCAAGGTACTGAACAGCCGGCAGCTCAATGGCAAAGACCGCCGCCAGCAGTGGCTTGCCGGGCTCTCCTATGTACAGCGCGAGCGCATCCTCTCCACCACTACCCCACAGAATCGGGATGTAACACCGCTGCTCAATACCTTCCGCGAAATCGTGAAACTTGACCCTGACAGCCAGCTGGCTATTGGTGCTGCCAAGTTCCTGCACTACTGGGATCCCAATACCTTCAACACCGTGAAGAATGGTTACTACACGCGCGGCCACCAGACCCTGGGCTTCGAAAAAGACTGGCATGTGGATGTAACAAGCTCCTACAAAGGCCCCGGTACCTACACCTTCTCACTTGTGCCGGTAGAGAAAGGGAACATGAGCAGCAGAAACTTCCGTGTGGCTGTGAACGGCAAGGTAGTGGGTAAGGCAGACCTGCCCGAAGATAAGAACACCAAAACCGTAGAGCTCAACGTGCCGACTCTTCCCGAAGGTGCCACGCTGGAGGTGTGGCTGACCGCCCAATGCCATGATGGATGGATGGAAGCCTCGGGCTTCATCCGCATGGAGAAAAAATAAGCCTGCACGCAGCCTATTTCCCCGGAACCGTACGCGCCTTTTACCGCGTACGGTTCTTTTTTTGCTTGAAGTATGAGCAATTAAAAGGTAGACTGAAGCAGACCCTGATTCGGGGTAAACCTTTTATTCACCATGAAAGCAGGAACTGTAGTAAAACTGGCGCTGGCCGTGCTCATTGCAGCAGGTGCCACCTACGCCGTCAAGCCCGAGCTGTTCAAGGACATCATTCCCAACAGCAAACTCGCAGAAAACGGCAAGAAGGGAGGCAGAAAGAAAGCCACCATCAAGAACGTCGGCATCATCAAAGGTGCCGAATGGGCAGATTGCGTCAAGGTACGCGATAAAGTAGCCGCTGAAATCGAAAAACGCCTCGGCAATATGTCCGATGCCGCCGTCAACGAATTCATCGGAAAACCCGAGAACCGACTGCTGCTGGCTCAGTGGATTATAGCAGACGCCGACCAGCGCTGCCGTGAAGACGTGGCCAAAGCTGCCGAGGAGCGCGGCAAGAAGCTCGAAAAATTGCAGAAAGAACTGGCTGAGCTGACCGCCGACATCCCGGCTGGCGTCACACTGCCCCCGGCCGTCGCATGGAACAAGAAAAACCTCGAAAAGCAAATCTCCCGCTTGGAGAATGAGCAGAAGAGCGACCACCTCCTCAGTGAGAGCGCAGCCGGCAAGGGCGGCAGCAAGCTCATGGAAATGATAGGAGGCGACCCCGAGTGGGCGACCCAGATTGCGCTGTCCGGCGAATGCGAACGCCCCGGCATGGCGCTCTCCATCCTCAAGAAGATTTCCAAGGACAACCCTGATATGGTGACCAACCGCATGGTGCGTGACATTGCGACCGCCACGGCTCTGGAGTACGCCAAGTCCAACTGGAACCAGGAAGACGCCGTTGAACGTGCCAACTTCTACATCCAATCCTGGAAGGACGACCGCCTCAACAGCGTGTTCGATGAGCTGCCCTTCTGGCAGCGCCGCATCGTCTGCGGCTGTAAGGGGGATAACCCATACGGTTCCATCGCCAGTCTCAAATGGGCGCAGGATAACATGCACCTGCCGGCCGACCGCTATTCCGGCTCCTGCTGGCGTTGTGACTACCGCCTCAACAACATCTACGGCGACAGCATCCACGGCCCGCTTTACTATGCCCCCTTCGAGGACCACATGGGCGATAACCGTGAGGCCATGACCTACCTCGTCGGCGGCGTGTGCGGTAGTCTTTCCCACTTCGGCACCTTCGCGGCTCTGGCCAACGGTGTGCCCGCCCTCACAGCCGGTGAGCCCGGCCACTGTGCCTTCATCGTACTGGTGGGCGACAAGTGGACTCCCGCCTACTCATTGAGCTGGGAGCGTGGCCTGCACTGGCAGCCGTTCAAAAACGTCCACTCCTTCTCAGCCCTACACTCCGCCACCGAGCTCTACTCTGCCGAGCAGAAGAAAGACACCGAGCTTTCTACCGCATGGCGCGTACTGGGTAACATCAAGGCCAATGCCGGCAACATCAACGAGGCAGCCAACTGCTACAAGAAAGCCGCCGAAGCTCAGCCCCGCAACTGGATGGCGCTGCGCGAATGGCGAGAAGCACTCGAGAAGAGCGATGCCGCTACTGCCGGCCACTGGACCCAGATTAACGATACCATCTGCGAGAAACTCGTACCCATTTACCCTGAAATGGCCTACGAACACATGCAGAAAGGGCTGGCCGATGGCCTGGCCAAAGCACTGGGCAACAGCCCTGCTCAGCTGCGCAATGCCTACCTGAAGTTCTGGCAGAATGTGAAAGAAATGGGCCCCGACCGCTGGCACATTGAGCGTCTGGCCGACAAACAGCTTGCCGGCATGGGCATCGACAAGGATACCAAGGAGCTCTGCAACTTCTACTCCACTGTGTTGGGAGCTACCGTCAGCAACAGCAAGTACGCCCCCGCCATCCTCAACTGGGGTAACAACCTGGGCAAGAAGCTCGACAAGGACGGTAACGCCCGTCTGATGCAGGCCACCATCAAGGGCATCGGCTCCGGCAGCGGCAGCATGAGCCCCGAGGAGCGCATCCAGCTCCTCAAACCCGCCATTCTCGCAGCTGAAAAAAACCGCGACCTCAGCGCCTTCCAGGCCATCTCCAAGATGATTGCAGCCACCGGCCACAAGAACCCGGATGTCAAGATTCCTGCCTTCGAGCCCTTCCCCGGCAAGCTTGCCTCCGAGGGCGGTCTGGTATGGACAAGCTCCACCTCCAACTGGGACAAGCCGCACGAACACGCCGGTCTGCTCACTCCCGAGGGTGGCACCTTCCACACCGGTAAGGACACTGATGCCTACATCGCAGTAGCCCTGCCCCGACAGGTCTATGTAAACGGCATCGTCATTGTAACGGCGCCCGGTAACAGCCATCGCCACAACAATATGAAGATTCAGGTATCCGAAGACGGCGAAAACTGGACCGATGTCCACCAGTTCGGCCCCTGCACCCAGCGCATCATGCGCAGCGACCTGGGCGGCAAGAGACCCGTTGCCAAGTATGTGCGCATCCTGCGCGTCGGTGGCCCGGAGTTCTTCCACCTCAACGGCATCTACATCTACGGCGACCAGGCAGCCTAACCTTAACCACTCATTACTAAGCAAATGAAAGTTACCACAAGCTTACTCTCGCTCGCTCTGGCCATGGCTCCGCTCACCGCAGCAGCCTACCAGAAAGCAGACAACATTGAACAGGCCAAGACCATGGTGACGGAAGACGGCTACGCTATCGTCACCTACGCCCACGGCTGGGACAAGTACAGCAAGAAGACCGCTGAACGCATGATGGCCGACCCCTCCGTATCCAAGGAACTGGGTAACGCCGTCGTCATGACCCTGGCTGTGCCCAACATCACATCCAAGGAGGAGCACGAAGCCAACAAAAAGCGCTTCGGCAACCTCGACCTCAGCTTCCCGAACGTCTACCCCGCCATCATCCTCTACAACAAGGATGGGCACCGTCTGGCTGACATCTGCATCCCCTACTCCGAGCGCAACAACCCGAGCGCCGTCGCCGAGAAGGTACGCAAGGCCATGAGCGCCGCCGCCCGCCAGCGCAAGCTGCTGGAGAAGGCCGAGGCCGCCAAAGGCGTGGAGCAGGCACGCCTGCTGGGTGAAGCAGCACTCGTAGCCGGCGTGAACAAGCCGCGCGATATTGCCAAGCGCATTAAGCAAGCAGACCCCGAGGACAAGACCGGCATGCACCAGCTTGCCACCCTCAACCTGCCGCACAAGGCGATTGCCACAGCCGGCACCAAAAACTGGGAAGAAACACTGGCCGAAATCAAGGAGTTGATGAAGAACCCGCACTTCACCACCGAGCAGCAGCAGCAGCTCTGCTGCATCTGCATCGGCCTTCTTCACCGCCACGGCGGCCTGGCTCGCAAGGGCGAATTGAAGGAAATGATTGCCAAGCTGCGCTCCCTCGACCCCAACAGCATGCTGGGCCAATCCGCCGATGGCGCTGAACGCCTCTGGGTCAGCGAGCTCAATCTCATCCAGGGCTGGAGCCCCGCCGTTCTGCCGAATGACGCCACCCCGATTGAAGTGCAAGGCGATATCCCCATCAAGGGCGCAGGCACCTACGAGGTGACGTTCACCTACCAGAGAGGTACCGAGGCTCTGCGCGTAGCAGCTGTCGAGCTCTACGACGGCAAGAAGAAAATCGCCGAGGATCGCCACGCCGGCTTCATGGGCTTCAATACAAACAACAACGTGTACACCCTCACCGTACCCGCTGCTGTCAAAAAGCCCCGCCTCTATGTTATCTTCAACATGGGGCAGAAGCGTGATTCCTACGGCAAAATTACCGTTTCCAAAAAATAACCCGACTTTCGTCTGATTTTGAATTCCGAAAGTCGGCAACACAAGTCCCCACACCTCGCCCCGGCGAGCGTGTGGGGACTGCTTTTCATCACGGCCGCCGCAGTGGGGTTCCTGTATTGGAACGCCTGGAGCACCCGCCCCCACACACCGGTGCAGCCGCTCCCCTTCTCCCACCACACCCACACCGCAGCCGACAAAGCGGGGATGGACTGCCGCGCCTGCCACACCGCAGCCCCCCACGCAGCACAGGCAGGGTTACCGGCTGCCGGCAAGTGCCTGGACTGCCACCGCCACATTCTGGCGAACGACCCGCGCCTGCTGCCCCTGCACGCAGCGGCCAACCCCGACCACCCCGCCTATACCGCCGAGCCTCTCAAATGGGTACGCAAAGCCCCCCTGCCTGCCACTGTTTCCTTTCACCACGGGCAGCATGTTGCCGCCGGTACCTCCTGCGAGCAATGCCACCCCTCCCCCGACTCCGAAAGCCCCCACACCATGCGCGCCTGCCTGGACTGCCACCGCCGCGAGCAGCAATCCCTCAGCTGCGAGCGCTGCCATCAGTAACTCAATGGGGATAGACAAGTTACGAGTTACGATTTTGAAAGTTCGGCGGGCTTTCACCCGCGGGTGCGCGTAGCTTATTCCACCGCTCACGCCCCGCGCTTTAAAGCTTCCAAAAAACACCTTGAAATGACTGAGAACCAAACTGCTGTCGGCCTCCTCAGCTTCGCTTCGTCGGGCTTTGATTTTCTATTTTCACCTATCCCAAGGTTTACGCTGCTACGCAGCGTCGCCTTGGGCTACTATACTTTCGCCCCGCATTGCGGGGCTTTTGAGTTTGGCGCCTGCGGCGCGGGACAAGAGGTGTAGTGTGGGTTATATCACCGCAGAGGCGATGCAAGGGCTCAGGGGGTATAGAAACATCGGTTTCCGAACAGCAGACGGCGCATCTCCGGCGGCACAGCGCGCATGGCAGCCCCGGGCTGAGCGTTGAAGTGCTGCAACATGCGCAGCATGGCCGAATCCGGCGGTGCGGCAAGAGCATGGGCATCGAGCCGGGCATCCAGCAGCGCCGGCCCGCGCTCCGCCAACCAGGCGCGCACCGCCACCGGAGCATCCGCCGTGCACGACAGACGCACGGCTTTCATTCCCGCCCCTTCAGCCAATGCGGCATAATCCACTGGCGGCAACACCTCCGATACACCCTGCAAGCACTCCGACTCCGGCTCAGAATCATTGTACACAAAGACCTTCACACTCAGGCCATACTTCACCAGCATGCGGCATTCATCGGGCAGCTGCTGCAAGCTCCCGGCACGGCACAGGGCAATGACCTGGCGTGAGGGATTCGCCGCCTTGGCGCCCAGCGCCATTGCAAGGGCGCAATCTGCCGCGCCATAATGGAACGAGCCGATAAACCGGCGATGCCCCAATGCCTGCACATACCGAACCGCCCAGATAAGCGGCGGACCGACATCCACGGCAAACACGGCATCCGGCTCCGCCAGACAACTGATGAGACGCGTCACATACTCCGGGCGTATCGGAGCACACTCATTCACCTCACGCACGGCAGCCTCCATCTGTGCCACGGCCTTACCGTGCCGCATCAGAGATTGTGCCAGGAACTCCTCGCTGCCATTCCCGCGCAGCAAAGGCAACAGCAGCGCCGCCGTGCGCCTCACATCACCATGCACGGCATGGCACAGGTTCACACGCCGCCCCGGAACAGCCGCATCAGCATCCACCTGCACCACATTTCCATGCACCGGCAACCGGCAGCCACAGGGCACATCCGCGCCCCATATCACCAGCAAATCCGCCATCTGCACTACCGCCGGGGCATCCCCCCAGCCCAGCAGCCCCACCATCCCCACAGCACAGGGATTCTCCTTCTCCATCACCTCTTTCCCGCCCAGGGTATAGGCAATGGGAGCCCCCAGCCGCCGCGCCAGCTCCACGAGTTCATCATGCGCCCCCGCGCACCCGCCCCCGCACAGAAACACCACCTTGCGACTATGGTTCAACAGCTCAGCCAGCCGCGCCACGGCATCCATGGCGGGTTCGAGCACAGCCGGCTGCACCCACCCCGGCATCGGGGGATGCTGTGCGCGGGGCTCCGCTTCAGCGCATGCCACATCCGCCGGCAGCACCACCACACCGGGCGTGCCATGTGCCCGGGCATGGCGCAGCGCCGCAGCCACCCCCCGCCCCACAGAACCGGCAGAAAGCGCCATTTCGCAATACCCGGAACAATCCCTCAGCCACACCTCGGGGCGGGATTCCCGGAAATCGCCACTCCCCACCGCATCCGTTGCCACCTGCGGAGCGATGGCCACCACCGGCACCCTGCCCCGCGTGGCCTCATACAAAGCCTCCGCCATCTGCAAATGGCTGCCGGCACCATCGCCGCAACACACAGCCGGCCGCCCGGTCAGCTGCGCTTCGCCCACAGCCGCAAAAGCCGCTATGCGCCCCTGGGGCGTCTCGATACAGCGCAAGGCATGTCGACCGGGCAGCTGCCCCGTGCCGCAACCGCTTGCACCATACACACGCGCCACTCCCGCAGCCGCCAGCATGGCTGCCATGTCATCCGCTACCGTTCTCTTCATACAGCCTCCCTTTTGCCCCTAACACCGACAAAAAGCAAGCTATATCTCCGCCCGTTCGGAAACGCGAGCCGAAATATGTGGAGTACGCGGGCGAATTCCAAGTACGAATTTGAAAGCCGCCTAACTTAGTAACTCGTCACTCGAAATTCGTCACTCGACACTCGGTTAAGTGCCCCTCAAATTCCCCGCCGTCCCTCCAGGGCGCGCATGAGGGTCACGGCATCGGCCTGCCCGAGCCCGGCGCCGGCAGGCATACCCTGCGCCAGACGCGACACACGGCAGTTGAGCGGCGCAAGCATCTCGGCCAGATACAGAGCCGTTGCCTCGCCCTCCACATCGCTTCCCACGGCCAGAATCACCTCGCAGCCCTGCACCGCCCGCACACGCTCCGTCAGCTTCGCGACGGTCAAATCCTCGGGCATGATGCCGTCCAGCGGCGAAATCTTGCCGCCCAGGCAATGATACAGCCCACGGAAAACGCCGCTGCGCTCAATCGGCAGTACATCCGTTGGCTGCTCCACCACACACAGGAGCGAAGTATCGCGGGTAGGGTCGCTGCAAGCGGTGCACAGCTCCCCACGCAAAGAAAAGAAACCACAGCAGGGGCACGCCGCCACCTCATCAGCCGCAGCGGTCAGGGCGGAGGCCAGGGCGCGGGCATCATTGCGGCCATGCTGCAAAAACCAGAGAGCGTGGCGCTCCGCCCCGCGCGTACCGATACCCGGCATGCGTTTCAGGCGAGCTATCAGCTCCTGCACGGGCTGGGGGTAGTCCTGAGCCTTCATGAACGGATGCGCGAAAAGAAAGGAATGCTCACCACCAGCAGCCAAGTCAGCAACACGCAAAACACCAGCGGTGCCACATAAAACACGCAATCCCACAGCACGCAGAGCAGCCCCGGCATCGCCACTGCCAGCAGTGCCGGCACCAGCACCTGCACCCGCTGCACAAAAGAATCGTGCCGCAGCAGCACCAGCGCCAGATACAGAGTCACGCCCACACACACCGCAAACACCCCGGCAGGGCTGAGCGCCGCATGCTGGGTAGCCTCCGCTTCCATATAAAACGGACTGCCGCACAGCAGGGTAAGCTGCGCCATATCAACCCATTCAAACGCCCCGGTCAGCAGCAGCACCATGGTACACAGCAACACCAGCACGCTGAGCAGTCCCCAGCGCAGCAGCAAGGCATCCAAACGGGTGAGCCCCTTGCCCTTCATACCGTCTGCAATGTTATCAAGGATCGGATTCATGTATCGATGGCAAGGCGGCGGCGGGGTATACCCCCAACCGCCGCGTCTTCAAATTCATGTGATATCAGCCTGCGGGTGTTAATCCACAAAACGCTTCACGATAAGCGAAGAGTTGTGGCCACCGAAGCCGAAGGAGTTGCTGAGGGCAACATCCACCTTCATCTCGCGACCCACATTGGGGCAGATATCCAGGTCGCACTGCGGGTCCTGGTTGAACACGTTGATGGTGGGGGGAATGAAGTTTTCCTGAATCGCCTTCACGCAGGCCAGCAGCTCGACACCACCGGCAGCGCCCAGCAGGTGGCCGGTCATGGACTTGGTGGAGCTCACCACCAGGCCATTGGTGGCGTAGTCGCCGAACGTGCGCTTGATGGCCTTGACCTCGCAGATATCGCCCACGGGGGTCGAGGTTCCGTGCGTATTCACGTAGTCCACATCCTCGGGCTTCAGGCCGGCGTGCTCGAGCGCCATCTCCATGCAGCGGCTGGCACCTTCGCCCTCGGGAGCCGGGGCGGCGTAGTGGTAGGCATCGCAGCTGAGGCCATAGCCCACCAGCTCGGCCAGAATGCGGGCGCCGCGAGCCTGGGCGTGCTCGAGCGTCTCAAGGATGATAACGCCTGCACCCTCGCTCATCACGAAGCCATCGCGATCCACATCATACGGGCGGGAGGCCGTAGCGGGGTCATCATTGCGGGTGGAAAGAGCCTTCATGTTGGCGAAACCGGTCAGCCCGATGGGCAGGATGGCAGCCTCGGCACCACCGCACACCATCACATCAGCATCGCCGAACTTCATGATGCGCCAAGCCTCACCAATGCAGTGGTTGGAAGTAGCGCAAGCGGTGGAGATGCTCATGTTGGGGCCACCGAAACCATACTCAATGCTCACCAGGCCGGAAGCCATGTTGGTAATCATGTAGGGAATGCAGAAGGGCGACACACGGCGGGGGCCGGACTTAATCAGCACCTCACAGTTATCGCCGTGAATACCCAAGCCGCCGATACCGGAGCCAATCATGACACCTACGCGATCCTTGTTAAGCTTTTCGGGGTCAATCCCTGCATCCTCCAGCGCCATGCCGGTAGCCGCCATGGCGAGCAGCTCAAAGCGGTCACAACGGCGAACAGCCTTGGGATCCTTCTTAAAATAAGGCGAAGCATCAAATTCCTTCACCTCACCTGCTATATGAACGGAAAGATTCTGAGTGTCAATGCTCTTAATCTCGGAGATGCCGGAGCGACCTGCCTTCATACCAGCCCATGTCTCCTCGACGCTATTGCCAAGGGGAGTAAGGGCACCCATACCAGTAATTACGATTCGACGGTCTTTCATGACGTTTGTGTAAAAACGATAACCGATAGTTGGAGCAAAGTCAAGCATAAACTGAAACTCTTTGTACAAAAAGACATTTCTAACGCTGCTTTTTTCTCTAAACAATCGCTCACGCAATACGCGCTTGCCAAAAATGCCGGCATCTGCTATCATAAGGCGCATGAAGCCCCTGACCAAATTAGGCGAGAAACAAATGGAAGACGGCAGCGTGTGGGAGCTGTGGGAGCGAGACGGCGAACTGAGCCTGCAGCACGACGGCCTGCCCTGCGCCACCACCTTCACCCATGGCAGCGAAGACTCCATGGCAGAAATCGCCACCTCTCCCATCACTCGCGCCACGCAGCCCTGCATCATGATAGCCGGGCTGGGTTTCGGCTTCGGCCTGGCCAAAGCCATGGAGTGCCTCCCCCGCGAGAAAGCCCGTTTCATCGTAGCGGAACCCGTAGCCGACATTATAGCCTGGAACCGCAGCTACAGCCCCACCAAAGCCGTATGGGAGGACAGCCGAGTAAGCGCCGAAACAGCTACGGCTGCCGAGCTGTGCCGCAAGCGCACCGGCTCGCTGCACGCCATCCTGATGCGCCACGTACACGCCCGCTGCGAGTTGAGCCTGGGTGATGCGCAGGCGTACTTCAACGCGCTGAAGGGCGGCAGCCTGCTGGCTATCACCATCGCCAAGCGCGACAAGAAGCTGGAGAGCACCCTCATGCGCGCCGGCTTCGAGGTAAGCTCCACCCCTGTGCCGGCATCGTCCAAGGGTAAGCAGCTGCGCATGCACACAGTCGTGCTGGCGCGCCGCGGCCGCTTTGTTCCCTTTGCCGAACGCAACGCCTGATAAGTCTCACCCGCTCGCCCCGGCATGAAAATCCCCTTTCTGAGCAAACCCCACCACACCCTGGAGGAGCTGGAATCCATACGGGCACGCCGCACCGATGGCATCAACCGCTTCATGGGTGTATCGGCGCTCATCTTCATGGGGCTGGTGGCATTCCTGGGCTCTATGCTGATACTCAAGCCTATCATGGAGCTGCAGCAGCTCCGCCAGGAAAGAGACCAGACAGTTTATGAGCTGGCCAAAGCGCACAAGGCAGAAGTCGAGGCTCACAATGTATACCTCTGGATGACAACCGATGCGGAATACCGCGAGCAAATCGCGCGCGACCTGGCCGACATGGCCATGGCGGACGAAATCATCGTTCGCCGCCCCACCCCTGCCGACATACGCCGCCGCCAGCAGGAGGAACAAAAGAAGAAAAAGCCCCGCCGCAATTAAAGACGAGGCATCACACGGGCGCTTGCGAATTGCGAGTTCCGAGTTGAAAGTTCGGCGCTCAGTGGGCATGCCCACAGCCGCAGTCGTGCTCACCATCGTGACCGCAGCGGCACTCATGCTCGCCGTGCTCATGCCCGCAGGTACACTCGTGCTCACCGCGCAGCTGCGCCTCCGCCACGGCATCCACCAGCTCCGGCGGCAGCGGCAGGTCCGTAGCAGGACGTGCAGGCGGCATCAGGCGTGCTTTCAGTGCAGCATCATCCGTCATCTCCGCTGCCAGTTTACCGGCATAGTTTCGCAGCGACCGGCGGGCACCTGCCGCCAGCAGCATATCCACAATCTCTCCGTAGCCGTATTGAGCGGCCAGATGCAGCGGTGCCTGTCCATAGGGATTGAGCGCATTCACATCTGCCCCGGTGGCAATCAGCAGGGTAATGAGCCCCATATCCGGCTCGATTTCCAACGCCGCCAGCTCCGGAGAAAAATCCACCTCATCCTGCAACAACAGGGTGGCTGCTTTCTGCAGGTCGGTCGTATCGTCCGCCTGCATCAGCTCCGCCAGGAACTCCTGCACAGGCTCATCATAATCATCCGGGTCGAGGTCTGCCGCCAGCTCTCGCAAATCCTCCGGGCTCACCCGCGGTCTTTCCTCATCACTGATAGTAACGCTGTTCCACTCCGAGTCGTTCATAGTCTCATTGTAACGCATCTGCCTTGTGTTTTCAAACGTCCGCTGCGTCAGCAGGCGGGGCATGGCAAGCCGGCCGCCGCCAGCAGCTCACAAATCTGCTGCCGCGGCTTCTCGGGCCAATGCTTATTTGCCACGGGGCTGGCCGGGCTGGGGTGCAACATGGTGCCTAGGGTAAATTGCTGCCCGGGCAGCTGAGCGGCGGCAAGCTCCAACTGCTTGAGCGCATAGCCCCCCACGCCTACCAGGCATTTCGGCTGCAAAATCTCAATCAGGCGCACCAGGTGGCGTTGGCAGGCGGCATCGATCTGCGCCACCTGTTCCTTGGGCAACTGGGTCGGGGTAATGTTGGCACCGCTCTCGCTCATCCAGATAAGCGGGCAGTAGTTGGCCACATACGCCCGGCTGAAAAACGCCTCCGCCGTGCCGTACATCTCCTCGAACAGCCCCCACAAACGCCGCCCGCTCACCTCCGAACGCGGACAGCTGAAGCCCTGTATCGGCCGCTTGGGATGCGTGGCCGCAGGCACTCCCACCGGCGCGGTAATCCCCATCCACAGCGTCACCGCCGCAATCTCGCCGAACGGCACACCGGTCTGCGCCATGCCAAAAGGCCCGGGGTTCATACCCAGATAGAGCACATCCTTCTGCCCGTCGGCAAAGCGGCGGATGTAGGCCTCGTGCCCGGCCCAGGCGTAGGTAAGCGGGTTGTAGGTATAAGCCACGGGGGCGGAAAAAGTGAGAGCCTCCATTTCCTCACAGAGCTGACGCGCGGCATCAATGACCTGTTGTGTATGCATGACATGAGTTTAGCACATACAGACGCGGCTGACAACAATTATCAGCTTGCTATCGGTTGAATAATACAGTAAAATGCCGCGCGTGAAAGTAATCGCCATTGCCAACCAGAAGGGCGGAGTGGGCAAGACCACCACCGCCGTCAACCTCTCCGCCGCCCTCGCCAAGCGCGGCCGCAGGGTGCTGCTTATCGATGTGGACTCGCAGGCCAATGCCTCGTCCGCCCTGGGTATTGAAGCAACCAGCGGGCAGAGTCTCTACCAGGCGCTGATAGGCAATAAGCTGATGGAAGACCTCATTCGCCCGGCCAACCGCCGCAACCTCTCCATCATCCCGGCTCACATGGATTTGTCGGGCGTGGAGGTGGAGCTCACCCAGAACGGCACCCACATCACCTGCATGCGCGATGCCATGGAAGGCCTGCGATGCAGCGGTTACTACGACTATGTATTTCTGGACACGCCGCCCTCGCTGGGCGTGCTCATGACCTCCTCCCTGTGCGCCTGCGATGAAGTGCTCACACCGATGCAGTGCGAGTTCCTGAGCCTAGATGGTCTCTCCAAGATTCTCTATGTGGTGGAGCAGATTCGCGAAAGCGGCGCCAACCCGCACCTGAAGCACGAAGGCGTGCTCATGACCATGTACAGCAACACCAACCTGGCCAACCAGGTGATTGCTCAGGTAAAAGAAGTGCTGCCCAACAAAATGTACAGCACCGTCATCCCCCGCTCCGTGCGCGTGGCAGAGGCTCCCAGCTTCGGCCGCACCGTCATCGAGCACGACCCCTACGGGCAGGCATCGCTGGCCTACCAGAATGCCGCCAAGGAGTTCCTGAGCCGCCACCGCTGATACAGCCCCTCCCGGCCTCCTGCCGCCCCCCGCCATGCTGAGCTGGCTCTACCCCATTGTATGCGAGCACTGCGGGGAAACCGCTCAGCGCAGCCTGTGCCCCACCTGTCTCGCAGCGCTGGAGCGCCTGCCCCGCCCCATCTGCCTGTATTGCGGTGCGCCGCTGCAATGCACCCCGGCCGATACCGCCGGCTGCGAGACCTGTGCCGGGCACCCGCGCCCCTTTACCCTGGCTCGCTCCGCTCTGGCCGGTACCGATGAAGTCATGCAGCTCATCTACAAGCTCAAATTCCACCACTGCTCCTACCTGGCAGACGGCCTGGCACCGGCCATGGCAGAGCTGTGGCAGAACACCCCTGAGCTGGCAGCCCACCAACACACCGCGCTGGTGCCGGTGCCGGTGACCCGGGCGCACCTGAGTCAACGCGGCTACAACCAGGCGGAGGTGCTGGCCCGCAGCCTCGGCAAGCTGCTGCACCTGCCGGTAGCCTGCGCCCTGCAACGCCGCAATACCGAGCACGATAGCCAGATCGGCCTGAGCGCCCGCCAGCGCGCCCTCAATGCCTACAAAGCCTTTTGCGCCGCCCCGGCCTATGCCTCGGGCCGCAAGAGCCTGCCTGCCCACCTAGTGCTGGTGGATGACGTCTTCACCACCGGCTCGACCGCCCGCGCCTGCTGCCGGGCGCTGCGCCGCCTGCCGGGCGTGAAATCAGTCGCCGTGCTCACCTTGGTGCGCGCCCTCAAAAAATAGGCACCGACGCGCGGGCGTGCCCCCTCACTTCCGGCCACGGGGATGAAAGCTGCGGTGCAGGCTCACCAGGCGTTTCTTTTCCACATGGGTATAAATCTGGGTCGTAGCGAGGTCGGCATGCCCCAGCATATCCTGAATCACGCGTAAGTCGGCGCCGTTCTCCAGCAAGTGAGTAGCAAAGGAATGGCGCATGATATGCGGGTACACATTCTCAGGCATGCCGATAGCGCGAGCGCGCTCCTTAATAATCTGCCGTATACGCTCACGGGTAAGCGCACTCCCCCTGTTGGAAAGGAACAACACGGCGGCTCTTTTCCCGGAGCGCAGCAGTTTGCCGCGTGCATGCTGCATGTAGTTGCGCAGCGCCACCGCCGCCATGCCGCCCAGCGGCACATAGCGCGTTTTCTGCCCCTTACCCAGCACCCGCAAGAACATCTCATCCCAATCCACCTGCTCAGGCCGCAGGCTCACCAGCTCGCTCACGCGCAGCCCGCTGCCATACAGCATTTCGAGCATGGCGCGGTCGCGCGCCCCAAAGGGCACATCCTCGGGGTCGATACTCTCCAGCAGGCGGCTCACCTGCTCCGCGCCCAGCGTTTCCGGTATCTTCCTGTCGGGGCGCCCACCCTGCACCAACTCAGCAGGATTCACCGCCAACACCCCACTGCTGCACAGGTAGCGAAAAAAACGCCGCAGGTGCACCATGGCAATTCGGCAGCTGGAGGGCAGCAGCCCTTCGGCATGCAAATACTGCCGATACTCCGCCAACATGGGCTCCGTGATATCCGCCGGCTGTAACTCGCGAGCCTCGCACCATTGCGCAAAACGAGACAGACTACGCCGCACGCCCTCACGATAGTTCAGACTCAGGCCGCGCTCCGCAGCCAGGTAGAGCAGAAACTTCTCGATAAGCGTTGCGTACCTCATACAGCACCCCGCGCTTCCTCAGGCCGGTTATCCCCCGCCATCAGCCCTGAGACCCGCTCGGCTCGGGCAGCGGCTCATCCGCGTCATCCGCCGGAGTCACCGGCACAGCCGTCTCTACCCCATCGAGCGACCGCCCGCTTTCCAGCGCGCGCTTTCTGGCTTCAAACTCTTCGTTCTTTTCCGTCTTCTTGCCGACGATAACCACCGTACGGCCATCCTTGTTGGTACGCAGACGGGTATCGGCGCCCTGGTCATCCCGCGCCTGCTCAAAGGGCAGCACCCCGCCATCAAGCGGCAGAATTCCCTCACCCGTCGGCAGCGGCCCGACATCGACCGTGGATACCAGCGTCACGGGGTTCACCATATCCGTTTCGCGCAGGAAACCACGCTTGCCGTTCTCGGCCTCCACAAAGTAATAGGTACCCTCGCAGGACAGCACCTTCACCGTGCCCGTCGTCACCATACGCCCCTTGGGGTCGGGTGTGTAGTCCGGGTTGCGATCCAGCAGGAAAGCCTTACCCTGCTGCACCTCGGGCGTGGCACCCACGGCAAAGATACCCTCCTTCACGCGCTGCTGTCGCATCTGTTCACGAGCCTCCGCCGTACCGGGGGGATCCAAGGGCGAGGGCTTCTGCAAATACAGCGGGGTGTATTCCCCACGCTCAAACACAGAGCAGGAGCTGAGCAGAAGTACACTGAAAAGCGGCAGATACAGCAGTTTCATATACGCGTTATTCTACAACAATCTGTTGGAAATGGCAAGTGCATAAATCAAATAAATCAACACACCGCGAAATGACGCGGCGGAATAATGAGGAAAAACAAATCAATGACGAATTTCGAGTTACGAATTGGGAAGTTCGGCGGGACGAGCGTGCCGCCGAACTCCCTTTGTAAATAGCTGACCGGCAATCTCCTCACGGCGACATAAGCGCCTCACGATTCACAAAAAAGACAGCTCCCAGCACACAGAGGAACGCCCACAGGTAATCCCACTTCCAATGCTCACCCATAAAAAACAGCATGAAAGGCACAAACACCGACAGGGTAATGACCTCCTGCATAATTTTAAGCTGCGCCAAGCTCAACCCGGCCGAGCGGCCGATGTGGTTGCCGGGCACCAGAAAGCAATACTCAAAAAACGCCACACCCCAGCTCAGCAACACAATCTTCCACATACCGCCCGCATCCACCTCAGCACCGGGCTTACGCAGTGAGCCATACCAGGCGTAAGTCATTACGGCATTGCTGATAACGAGCAGGAGTACAGTGAGCGCGATTCTCATGACAACAGCATCACTTGGCAATGAAGAACGAACCGAACGGCACCCCGGCGGTAGGCAGGTGCACCAGCACCACATCCTTCAACACATCCATACCCAGCATCGAGCGCTCCTTGCGGCTGCAGAGCACCGGTGCCACCTTGCGCAACACCACACCGGGCACCAGCTCCATATCCGCCGCCTTGCCCAGCACCACCTGCTTCTGCTGCGCGCGGTCCACATCGCTCACGTGCGCCGTCTTGTTGTTGCCCTTGCCGGGCTTCCACTCATCGGCGTACACCCGCGTCAGGCTACTGCCGGTATCCAGCAGCATCTCCACAGGCTTGCCGGCCACCTCCGCCTGCACCATCATGCGCCCGGCATCATCGCGCGTGCCATACAGCGGCTGCAGCGTGGCACCCTGCGGCGTGCCCCAGTAAAACTTCCCGGCGCGGGCATCGAAGGTGAACGGCATGCTGCCCAGCACATCCATACCCAATATGCCGTCTATCGGCTCCGCCATCATACTGCGCACGCCGGACAAATCAACCACCAGAAACGGATGCTGCTCCGCCTTCACCTCGCTCACCTGCAGCGGCGCCACCACCAAGCGCGGACGCTGAGCCGAATTCCCCTTAAACTGCATCTTGCTCGTATCCACCCACTGCACCCCCTCCAGGCGCTCCGCACTCGCAGCGTGCAGCACCGTGTGCGTCGCACCCGTATCGAGCATCATACGCACCGGCTGCCCGTTGATGAGGCAGTTCACCAACACCTGCCGGCAGCGGGCATCCTGCACCATTGTTTCCAAATCCACAGGCTTTTCCACGGGCGAAGCCGTCACCACCGCCCCAAGCATCAGCATGGCCGACAATATGCAAATCATCTTCATGCACGCTATTCTAACGGCTCACACCCACCACGTCAACGACTTTTATCAAAAAAATCACACCTTTCCCGCCCGTTTACACTTTTTGTGCTTGCACTCATTGCTTAAGAAAGCTAAAATATCTCCGTATGATGAAACGCTCCTTAATCACCCTTGCAGCCGGCCTGCCGGCACTCGCCACTGAGCTACCGCCCGCCATACCGGACGGCCCCGTAACCTACGACAACGTAAGCTACGAAACCCCGGAGCCCGCCGCCGAGCCCCCGGCACCGGCACTCACCACCCCCGCCCTTGCGCCCGACACTCCCGCCATCGGCACCGATAACAAAGGCTACATTTACATCACCCCCTACACCAACGAATACACCGTGCGCGGCATGGGGCTTACCGACGGTCTGACCGACTACGGCTACACCCAGGTAAGCGGCAGCTACATCCTGCCCAACCAAAACCTCTTCGGCCGTGGCATCTACCAGCGTATCAGCGGCACCTACGGCATCATCTGGGGCCATGGCGATGCCCTCGGCGACACGCCGCTCTTCAACGCCAACTACGCCCTGGGCAAGGAAATCTTCCCCAACCTCACGGCCGAAGTAGGCTACTCCCTGCGCTACGGCGGCATGGAGGGCTTCCTCGCCAAGTATCACGATGGCGTACCCCACAGGCTCTCGCAAGACATCAACGTAGCCCTCAAATTCAATGATGGCCAGAAAGGCTTCTTCGGCAGCATGACCTGGGGCTTGGGCTTCAGCGGCCTCAACGGCATTTACGGCGACCTGGAGATTGGCTACCGATTCACCAACGTGTTCAACGGCAGCCGACTCGGGGCAGATCTCGAGCTCTCCGCAGGCATTTCGCCCTCCTTCAGCTACTGGGCAGACTCCGCCGATGGTATTGACGCCTACCGCATCCGCGCGGCTCTGCCCCTCTTCACCCACAGCGGTTCCATGGGGCGCGACGCCAAGCTCAAAGTCATCCCCTGGGTGCAAGCCTCCAAATCCGGTAACAACGCCGGCAAAATCGACCGCGCCTTGCAGTACGACGCCGTCGATAGCTTCAACCTCACCGTCGGTGTGGACGTAGGATGGCACTTCTGATGTAACTTTTTTGCAAAAAAAGCTTGCCAACGGGCATTTTATACAGTAGAATGCCCGCACCTCGCCGGATTAGCTCAGTGGTAGAGCACCCGATTTGTAATCGGACGGTCGTCAGTTCGACCCTGACATCCGGCTCTGGAAAACAAAGCCGCTTAAAGCCTGATAAATAAAGCTTTAAGCGGCTTTTCTTTTGGCCATTTTTACCTTTACATTGTCGTTTTTGTGCCTATAATCACTCTTTTACACCGTTTAACTGGGAAAAACTGAGAAAACTTCCCGCGTATGGGAACACAAGCAACATTCAAAAAGTACAGACATTGCTGTCCCATAAAGCAGTCATAGAGATGATAATGGAGCAAAACTTTTTTGGGAGGCCTCGGTTTTCCGCCCCCCCTATTATGGGAGCGGTCGTAACCAGGACAACATGGTAACGACCGCTCTTTTTTTGTGCCTTGATTTCAGCGACTTATAAAATCGCAACTCATAACGCAAACCGGACTTTCGGGACTGTTTTTGTTCATATTTATACCCCGTTTTGAGCTGCCCTGTGGCAGGAGGTTGAAGAAGCCCGCGAAGCTGAACTTGCAGAAGAATTGAACGAGGCCGTGACGGACGTGGAGCCGACCGCCGAAGCCCCGGCACAGGAATCCGGCGTTGAGCCTACTAAACCGGAAGCTGCCGAAGTGGTAGAAATCAAGCTGACTTCCTACGATCTGAAAAAGGCTGGTCAAGCACCGGTGAGCATCACGCCCAAGAGCAAAGACATCAAACTGGAACCCGGCGACCAGCTGATACGCATCTACAAAGGCAAGCTGGTTGAGGTAGACGTACTCGATAGCGGATACAAGTGGAAAGATGAGATTTACACCACCCTCACCCACATCAGCTGGAAAGCCACCGGCTACCAAATCGGCGGTAACAACTTCTTCGGGCTTCCAGTCAAACGCAGGGGGGGGTAGTATGAGAATTATAGTGCATCCTAGGGAAAATACTGCGTTCATCGTTATTGTTTGTTGGAGAAATCCTTTCCAACAGAAAATTTAAATTCGATTTGCGCGGACCACTCATCACCCCCAGTCTCGTTTTGAGTTATTACCGTAGCTTTCTCGCCATCAAGTAATGTGTCTAATAATAATGACAGTTGGGCATTTGACGGAAGTACTCCTATTATCTCTATTGATTCTTGTTTGATAGTTTTCAATTCGAAAATAATCCTATAATCACTAGGTGTCGAAGAAGTAGGAATGTTTAATGTGGGAAGCTTTATTGTTTCTTGAGCTGATTCTGCATGTAATTTGTATTTACCCACACTTAAATTTAATTCTTGTTCTCTCTTTACAAGATAGACTACTTGATTAGGAATATTAACAATCGGAGAATCACAAGTAAGTATTTTTCGTTCTGTTGGTGGGTTTAATAAACAAATATTTTTTATGTTTATTTTGCCATCAAAATGTAGCTCAAAATAACAATCTAGAAAAAGTTTAGTTTTTTGTAGATAGAAAACGGCACGTAACTCCGTTATATTATTCTGTATCTCTGTTGTATTTGAAAATAGCAAAGTAGCCGTTTCGTTACATTCTATATCACCAAACTCAAATACATAATTTGAATCTTTTTTTTTCTTTTAACAAATTTAAAAAAGAAAAAACACTAAAATTAGCATCATTGCTGATTTGACAGGATAGAAAATCAATTTCTTTAGACACAACCGCTGCTTTTTCTATACTTGAGATAGGCGTAGAATCGTTGGCAGTTGCATTTGTTTGGAGCGTTATAAGGCAAGGAAGGAATCTCAGAATCGACCATTTCATATGCAGTAACTCTATCGCAGTAGCCTTATAATGTCAAGAAAAAATGGCACTCATACGAACATTTGCACCTTTACGTTTATATAACGCATCTTATTCTTATACCTTTGAATATTACTGCCACTCCTGCAAGAAATATTGATTTTTATTTGAAATGGAAACAGATTCATTGCCGTCCTTCTCCTCACTCCTTCCTAGCTAAGTTTTTGGGCACCCTAGGGAGACTATATTCTGCAAATGTTATGACGGAGCAGCTAAAATTATACAGTACCGAAAGGCTTTACTCTTGACTTATCGATATTTATATATACAATATAAATTATGAAAAATGAATT
>JAUNRE010000026.1 GCA_030535795.1 Akkermansia sp. | reverse complement strand
GCTTGGCGACAGCCTTACGTGTCTTGTTGATACCACCTTTGCGGGTCATGGTGCACAGATGATACACCTTTTTTTTCATTTGGCAAGAAAAATATCTGTAAAAAACAAAAAAACGGGGATTTTTTTTTGCTGCGGCGATTTTTCTTGACGCGCGCGGGCGTTTTGTGGTAGTCTGGCAGCAACAAGGTGGGGTGCACTGTACCCTCAACAGATTTTTATATTATGAAACCGGCAACATTCAACTGCACAGTATTGCGCGACGGTCACCAGTCGCTGGCAGCCACCCGTATGGCAACCGAGCAGATGCTCGAAATAGCTCCCATCCTTGACACGATGGGGTTCTCCGCTCTCGAGACCTGGGGCGGTGCTACGATTGACTCGGGTCTGCGTTTCCTGGGTGAACTTCCCTTCGAGCGTCTGGACACCCTGAAGAAGCTTGCCCCCAAGACCCCGCACATGATGCTGCTGCGCGGCCAGAATATGGTGGGTTACACCAACTATGCCGATGACGTGGTGGAGGCCTTTGTAAAGACCAGCGCCAAGCACGGTATGAATATCTTCCGTATCTTCGACTGTCTGAATGACCCGGAGAACATGCGTACCTCCATCCGTGCTGCCAAGGAGGCCGGTGCTATTGCTCACGGCACCATCTGCTACACAACCTCCCCCGTGCACAATCTGGAGTACTTCGCCAACCTTGGTAAGAAGATTGCCGAAATGGGTGCCGACGGTATCGTGATTAAGGATATGGCCGGCCTTATTCCCCCGAGCGAGACAGCCGCTCTTGTGGAGGCTATTAAGAAGAGCACCAACCTGCCGGTGTGGATTCACACGCACGACACCGCCGGTCTGGGCGCCGGTTCGTATGTAGCCGGTATCAACGCCGGTGCTGATGCCGTGGACTGCTCCATCGCTCCCTTCGCCAACGGTACGGCTCAGCCCGACTGCATGCGCATGCTGGCTCTGCTGAAGGGTTATGACCGCTGCCCCGTGGTGGCCGATGACTTCACTGAGAAGCTTACCACCATTTCCGGTATGCTCCAGCCCATCTACGAGAGCCTCAACCGCTTCACCAGCCACAAGAATGAGATTGTGGACAGTGCTACGCTGCTCTACCAGGTGCCCGGCGGTATGCTTTCCAACTTCCGCAACCAGCTCAAGGAGCTCAACATCATGGACAAGTTTGACGAGGTGATGGCTGAGATTCCCGTGGTGCGTAAGGCTCTGGGCTGGATTCCGCTTGTAACGCCCACTTCTCAGATCGTGGGCTCTCAGGCTGCCTTCAACGTGAAGTTCGGGCGCTGGAAGCAGATTACCCCGCAGACGATGGACGTGGCTCTCGGCTACTATGGCCACACGCCCGCTCCGGTTGACCCCGAGCTGCAGGCTGAGTGCGCCAAGCGCTCCGGTAAGCAGCCCATCACCTGCCGCCCCGCCGACCTCATTAAGCCCGGCATGCAGGATCTGCGCGACAAGCTTACCGCTAAGAACATTCCCGCCACGGATGAGAACTGCGTGATTTACGCCATGTTCCCGCAGCAGCTGGAGGACTACTATGCCGGCAAGCGCCCTGAGCCGCCCACCGCTAAGAAGCAGGAGAACTTCGGTGCTCCCACCGCGCTCTCCACGGTTGGCGTATCTGCCGCTATCTCCGGCCGCGACATGAAGCTCAACATCATGGGCCGCGTGTACGACGTGCACATCGAGGAGAAGTAAAGCTCGACACTTTCTGTATTTAATCATTATCAAATCCCTTCGCGTCTCATCGCCGCGGAGGGATTTTTTTCGCTTGAAATACGCCGAGGTATTTGCTAGAGTAGGTGCCTGACGTATGAGATATCTTCTTTGGCTTTTGGCGGTGGTGTGTGGCAATGCATTCGGTATATTGCCGACGGAGGTGGCGGTGGTGTATAATGCGGATTCCGTTCTTAGCCAATCTGCTGCCATGCGATATTGCGAGGTAAGGGGCATACCCTCTGAGCAGATGCTGCCGGTGTTCGGGGTGAAACGCGGTGACATATCGCGCGAGGATTTTGAGGGGTCGATGGTGCAATCTCTGTTGGTGCAGGGGCGTAAGCGCGGGTTGCGGTGGCCGGCCGGTCCTCGCAATGGCATCAAGCTTATGCGAGCCATGGTGCTGATGCCCGATTTACCCCTGCGCGTGAAAGAAATGATGAAAGACGGCAAACCCATCGGGCAGGGGCAGCAGCGTTCGGAGGCTTCCGTGGATTCGGAGCTGGCTTTGCTTGGGGCGCGTTTTCCCATAAAGGGCATGGGGCGCAATCCGTTGTTTGACAAGAAGATGCCTAGCGGTCGTGAGGCTCAGGCCGTGATGAGTGTCTGCCGAATTGACGGGCCGGATGAAGCGACCATATTCCGAATGATTAATGAGCCGGCCGAGGTGGAGCGACAGGGCTTGCAGGGATGGGTGGTAGTGGATAACGGCGGCCCTTATAAGGAGGGAAATCTCATGCTGGACAAGGTGGCTACCCTGGCGAGACAGCACTGCCTGCCGCTCTTTTTGGAGACATCGCGCCAGACCTTGGCGGATTCCTTCCCGCTGATGCAGAATGTGGCTACCTACTTCGGCTGGTATGCGAATCCGGCCAATGGGCCGTTCCATGCCAAGGCTCCGGCTGATTTTCGTTTTGCGCGCGGCGCTATCGCCTGCCATTTGCATTCCTATAGCGGCACCAATCTTTATGATGGCAGAACCTGGGTGTCAGCCCTGCTGAAACGCGGCGCTTGCGTGACAGCCGGTAACGTGTATGAACCCTACCTGGGGCCTTGCCTGAATTATGCTGTCTTTTATCGGCATTTGCTGGCCGGTGCTCAGGTGGGCGAGGCGGCTCTGCTGGCTACGCCGACTGTCTCCTGGCAGGGAATTGTGCTGGGCGACCCGCTCTACAGGCCGTTTCGTGCTCGCGCGCGGCATACGGTGTACTCTGTGTGGCAGGGGCTCCTGCGGCGCTTTGGCAAGAATCCCACTGCTCTGCAAAATGCTGTTGAGCAGCAAATGAACCTTGGCGACGGCGCGGCACTGGCCGAGATGTATGCTCTGCATTGTGCGGAGCAGAAACGCTATCAGCCGGCCGTCGGGTATTTCGAGGCTGCGTCGCAAATGTATGATCGTGAGCGCGATAAAATACGCTGCACGTTGCTGATGTACACAGCCATGGCGGCCGCCGGGCAGCCGGAGCGCGTGGAGTCCGGGATGCAGCGCTTGCTCAGTGAGGCCGCCGCCTCGCCGTTCCTGCCGGCTATTCGCAAGTCTGCCGAGGTGCTTTGCCCCAAAAAAGAATCTCCTTCGCAAGCAAAGGAGACTCCGAAAAAGTAGGAGCTGCTCAGCGGGGCGGTGCTAAGCGGATGTTATCTCCTGCACCCCATGCCCCGGTAAAAGCCGAATCAGGAATTCTTTTTATTTTGTTGCAGCAGTTCACTCGCGGCTTCGAACACGGCCTCGGGGGAGGCTCCCTTCTTTAACTCATTCAGAATTTCATTGCGCAGCGCAACGGCTGCCTTGAAAGCAGCTGTGCTGTTCTCGTACTGTTTGTCGGCAAAGTACTTGACAAACTGCTTGCCTTGGCGTCGCAGCGCAAGCCTCCACCCCTGGAAAGCTGTTTTCTTGTATGTGTAGCGAGAAATATTTTTGGCTCTCATGGTTCTTCTCTCAAAGTTTTTTAAGCCCCAAGCATTGTAGCCTGTTTCTCTCTGATTTGCAAGCTTAAAAACAATAAAATAACAAAAAAATCAGTTTCCGTTTCCAATCATGCCGCGAACCTGTTGCCAGCATAGCGCAAACGAGGAGGCGAAGTCCTGCGGCCTGCGCTCCAGCCAGCTGTCGATGAGGTCGGCGGTGAAGGGGAGCACACCCTCGATTTCCGCTGCGGGGTATGTAACACGCCCGTCCTGTACGGCGGCAAAAATGGCCACATGTTCGAAGCCTGTTTGCTCCGAAGGCGGCAGGGTGCCAACCCTGATGAGGCGTGTATCGGTGATGCCGAGTTCTTCTTCGAGTTCACGGCGAGCCGCGCTTTCATAATCCTCTCCTGCGTCCAGGTGTCCGGCGGCCGAGGAGTCCCATACCCCGGGGTGGCGGTCCTTGAGCATGGAGCGCTTTTGCAGCAGACAGGCGTATTTTTTATTGAATACCAATATATGAACGGCTCGGTGCATCAGCCCCTTGGCATGTACTTCGCTACGCGTTGCCTGGCCGATGACGTTGTCTTGCTCATCCACGACATCAAAGAGTTCATCGTCTTTTTGCGCAACGGCTGCGAGGGGGTGGGTATCGTAGGCGTTGGTGAGCTTTATCCACTGCTCCAGCCCCAGTTCTTCGGGGCGAGCTGTGGGGGAAACACCTACGGCTGCTGCAACCTCCTGCCAGGCCGGGGTGGCGGGCAGTTGCTTATGCATTTGTTTGCGACGCTGGGCAAAGCAACGGCGCATCAGTTCATCCATGAGCCGGTGGTCATAAGGCGGGTACTCCAGCGGGTTGCGCGGGGTGAGCAGCATGACGGTGGAGTCAATCTTGGGGCGAGGCGAAAATGCCTCGGGTGGTACCGTTTTGAGCGCTTTGGGTACCCAATCCATCTGGATGCGCAGGGAAAGCAGCCCGTAGGCGTCATCCCCGGGCTTGGCCAGAATGCGGTCAATAAACTCTTTCTGCAGCATGACAACGGCTCGGCTACATGCGCAGGGCGATGTCAGGAAGTTGGCCAGAATGGCGCCGCCCGCGGAGTAGGGCAGATTGCCCATGAACTTGACCGGTTGCTCGGCAAACAGGCGGCGCGGATCCCATGAGGCACCATCGGCATGGTGTACCTCCACATGCGGGGAATCTGCCCAGCGGTTGCGCTGGTATTCTGCCAGTCGCGCATCAAATTCCACGAGAATCAGTTTGCGGCAGAGCGGTGCCATGTGCTCGGTGAGAGCCCCGGTGCCGGGGCCTACCTCCACCACGCAGTCTTCCGGCTGAATGTCAAGCTGAGCGACAATCCAGCGGGCTATGTTTTCGTCGATGAGGAAATTCTGCCCGAGTGATTTGGAGGGCGTTACGGCGAAGGAATCGAGTACCTGGTGAATCTGGCTGGCATTCATGGCGAGCGCTTATTGTAACCTGCCTTGCGCTGAAAAGCAAGTGATTATTCCTAATTGGGCTTTTAAAGTGCCTTTACATTGAGTCGGAATAATGGTATGCTCATCGGTGATATGATGGATTTAGCAATTCGCCCCCGCCGCAATCGTAAGTCGGCCGCCATGCGTGGCCTGATGCGTGAAACTTCTCTTTCAGCGGCTAATCTGATTTATCCCATGTTTGTGCAGGAGGGTAGCCTGAATACCCCTGTAGAATCTCTGCCGGGGTGCACCCGCTGGTGTGTGGCAGACATTGCGGCTGAGTGCCGCCGTCTTTTTGAGCTGGGGATTCCCTGCGTTGACCTTTTTGCCGTGGTGCCTGAGGAGAAAAAGGATGCCGCCGGAACGGAAGCCTGGAACCCCGATGGGGTGGTGCCCAGAGCCATTGCGGCCATCAAGGCACAGGTGCCGGGTATGCTGGTGATGACGGATGTGGCGCTCGACCCGTTCAATACCTATGGGCAGGATGGCATTGTGCGAGAGTACGATGACGGGTCTTACGAAATCCTGAATGACGAGACGGTGGAAGCCCTTTGCCGCCAGGCTTTGTGCCATGCGCGCGCCGGGGCGGATATTATTTCCCCCAGCGATATGATGGACGGACGCATCGCGGCGCTGCGAGCCGCTCTTGATGCCGAAGGCTTCACGAATGTGTCGCTGCTCAGTTATACCGCCAAATATGCCTCGGCCTTTTACGGCCCGTTTCGCGGTGCCTTGGGGAGCGCGCCCAAGTTCGGTGATAAGAAGACGTACCAGATGGACCCCGCCAACGTGCGCGAGGCATTGCGCGAAGCCGCGCTTGATGCCGCCGAGGGCGCCGATATGCTCATGGTGAAACCCGCTACGCTGTATCTGGATGTCATACGCGCCATGCGCGAGCACACCAGCCTGCCCATAGCCGCGTACCATGTGAGCGGTGAGTATCTGATGGTGAAGGCCGCCGCTGCATCCGGCTGGCTGGATGAGAAGCAGTGTATGCTGGAGGCTCTCATGTCGATTCGCCGTGCCGGAGCGGATATGATTCTGACCTATGCCGCCCCACAGGTGGCGGAGTGGCTTCGGGAGCTCTGAGGCGGCTACCCTGCGTAACGTGAAAAGCTTATGAAGAAGGGGCTCATCAACCTTCCTGCCCGATTACTGGCTGCATGCAAGCGTGCGGATATGCTGCTGCTGGGGCTGGTGCTCGTGCTGGGGATGCTGATGATGTATCGCTACGGGCCGGTTGAGCCCTCGCTTTCCATTGAGGAAGGGGATGAGGCGCCTCTTGTGGCTGATAGCGGCAGTGAGCCGGCCGCCGCTATCGAGGCGCCTTTGCCCGCTGCCGGTAAGCCTGTTCGCTTCCTCATGTACAATGTGCAGAACTATTTTGTGGCAGGTGAGGAAAGCCGCTCGCGATTCAAGAGCCAGCTTAAACCGCGCCAGTCGAAAGAGGCCGTGGCTGATGTCATTGCTTCCGTGGCTCCGGAAATAGTCGGGTTGGTGGAGATGGGGGGCGACCGCGCACTGGCCGACTTGCAGGAGCGTCTGAAAGCCCGTGGTTTGGAGTATCCGCATAGCGTTGTGCTGGAACGGGAGGGCGAAGACCGAGCTTTGGCTTTGCTGTCGCAGCACCCGATTGTGCGCAATGATTCACGGAGGAATTTCAGCCTG
Organism: Akkermansia sp.; assembly: GCA_030535795.1. Classification (GTDB taxonomy): domain Bacteria; phylum Verrucomicrobiota; class Verrucomicrobiia; order Verrucomicrobiales; family Akkermansiaceae; genus Akkermansia. Next base: position 17,973 of record JAUNRE010000026.1, on the reverse strand, counting down.
CATGGCCAGAAACGCCGCAAGATGCTGCGCGGTATATTGGATGCAACAGTTATGCTGGAGGATGGCCGCTATTTTCGCATCGTTGGGGCTCACCTCAAATCGCGAGTGGCGAATGACGCTGCTGCCGCTGAGCATTTGCGCGCTCGCGAGGCTCGCACACTGGCATTTTATCTGCATGAGCAGATGAAGCATGCTCCCAACGTGCCGATTCTTGTCTACGGCGATTGGAATGACGGCCCCGAGGATGGCTCACTGGGTATCCTGCGCAAAGGTGTCAGCTCGCGCTCTTCGCTGTCCCGTCTGTCCCCCGTTGATTCGCAGGGGCAGGACTGGACTCTGTACTTCAAAGGCGGTCGAGAGTACTATGTGTTCGACCAGGTCTTTTTCAACTCTGTACTCAATAAGCGCTGCGGACGAAAAGTCCGCAGTGGTATTGTGGATATCAAGCAAGCTGCCCGTGCCAGTGATCACCGGGCTGTCTGGTGCGAGATACGCTGAGTGTTAATCGGTCAGCGTGCGGGCAGCAGGCAGGAAGTGCAGGGTGCGAATGTTGTCTGCCCAGCGCACGAAGTGCTGTGCCCGCGGGTTAATGCCGGGGGCGCGGGTGCCCTTTTCACATTTGCGGGGCCAGGAGGCGATTTGGTCTGCTAGGTCGGCAGCTTCGGCGTAGCGTTGCAGGTCAAACAGCCTAGCCACGGCACCGGCTCCGGCAAAGTTCAGCACAAACCAATCGCTCTGCGTCATCTTGTCGAGGTCGGTCGTGATACTCTCGTATAGCTCGCGGTAGTGGTGCAGGGATTCCTCGTGCCTGCCGCAGCGTGCATACAGCGAGGCGTATTGAATCTTGGTGCGTATGTACCAAGTGCGTGGCAGATTTTCTACCTTAAATACTTCGGCATTGGCTGCCAGGGCATCGTTGATGCCTTCCTCCGTGCCGCGAAGGGTGTGCACATGCGCCAACACACTCAGCGCCATGGCTTTGTCTCGAGGTGGCAACTGGGTGTGGCGCAGAAGTTCGTTCAGGATATTCAGGGCATCCTGCCCGCGCCCAATCCAGGCCAACACGCGGGCTCGCAGAATGAAGGCATGGTTTTTGTAGGGGGTGTTGAGCTCGGTTACTTCCTTGAAATACTTGGCTGCTTTGACAAGCTGGTCGAGGGTGTCGAGGCGCTCGGCCTGGCGACCGGCCAGCAGGAGTGCGCGTGCGCGATGCTCGCTGTTCTCCGCCTTATCGGCAACATCCAGCAGCAGTTTCTGGGCTTCCAGATGGCGGGATTTGTCTGACAGGCGTTGAGCCAGATTGAAAGTGAGCACGGTGCGGACATCCTCGCGTTTCGTGCTTCTGATAGCCTCTCGCAGCAGCTCTTCCGGCTCCGGTATGTCGGCTCCCGTTGCCAGGAGTTTTTCCGTGGCTTGTACCTGTAGCGAGTGGTTGCGCAGAGCTTGCTCACCTGTCCAGAGTTGACGAGTTGTCGGTGAAATGTTTCGCAGCTCCTTCAGAGTGGCGGCGGGGTCTGTTTCCAGGTTGAGTTCCGCGAGTTGCAGGGTTATTTCAATCTGTTCCTCTTCCGTAGGTTCGAGCAAAATGGCGGATTCTATCTCCGCGCGGGCTTGTGCCGGGTTTTTGTGCAGAATAAGCCCGGCGTGCATGAGCAGCAGCGCGCGGCGTGCACGCTGGGGGAGCTCGCGGGTGAGCAGCTCGTCCACGGCATTCTGTTCCCCGGCAAGCACGGCACAGAACATGGCATTGCACAATGCCGGCGGTTGCAGGTCCGCCGAGGCGGTCTCGGCGCTTTTCAGGAAGAGCGCTACGGCTTCTTTGCTATCGTGAGGCAGGCAGCAGGCTTTGTAGAAGAGGAATCGGGGATTGCTGCTGTCCTGATTCAGCATGTTGAGGTAGAGCTTGGCCTCTGCGGGGTTGCCGGCATTGATGAGGCAGCGTACCTGCTCGCTGATGATGAGCTGCGAGACTGGCTCATTCGGCAGAGCAGTAGCCGCTGTGTTGGCGTAGGTGACATCGCTCAACTCGCTGTCTCCTGCGTCGGATTGCAGCCGCTGGCGGATGGCCAGTGCCAATGCCGCGCGGTGCGGCTTGGTGTGCTCTTCGCTCCATTCTATGAGCTTTCTCTCGGCGTATTCGCTGGTGGTGAAGGCTTTGTGTGCATCGAGTCGGCGAAATGCTTCTTCCAGCAGAGGGGAATCCGCATTGGCTGATATGAAGTGCAGCAGCGTTTCCTCGCCCTTGCCTTCATCATCCTCCTGGTCATCGAGCAGGGGCTCTGTGGCGGCTGCTCCGGCAGCTGCTTTATCGTAATAAACTTCTGCTATGGCCAGGCGGACGCGCTGCCGCATGATGAGCGGTAAATCTGTCTCGGCTTCCATTTTTCGGCAGGCTGCCAGCGCTTCATCGTATTTGGCGCTGCGTCGCATTTCTTCGATGTTCAGGAGCTGCACCATGGGACGCAGGGCTGCATCCTGAGTCGCCAGTTTACGCAGCGGCTCCAGGGTGGAGACATCCCCTTGGGTGGTGTTGCGCAGCTGGTGCTCTGCCAGTGCGGCCTGGGCAAGCGTGGCGATTTCGGTGTTGGAGCTGGCTGTCAGCGGCGCGACGAACTCGACAAAGTCGAGAATGGGGCTTTGCCAGGCGCAGTATACGATTGCCTTGGCCGCGTAGGGGTAAAACACGCTCTCGGGCGGTACTTCGCTGAAGAGACTTGCCGCCTGGGGCAGACGGTTGAGCTCCATGAGCGCGCGGCCTTTCCAGTACAGTGCGGCCGGGGAGTGTGGTTCCAGCTCCAGTTCTGCCAGTGCTTCGGCAGCCTTGCCATCGCGCAGCAGTCGCTCCGCAGCGGCCAGGTCGGCTCGGGTGGTGAGAGGTGCCGCCAGTGGCAAGAGGGCAAGCAGTATGTGGTGAATTTTCATTGCGGTGAGGTGCTGGAATCCGGCTGGGGAGCAGGGGGGTAAACGCCCTCCAACCACAGAAAGTTGTTGATGTATCGTAAGCCCGAGGCGGTGAGCTGTGCCGTTTTGCTGCTACCTTTGACGCGGTTGACGGTGCAGTTCTGCTGCAAGGTGGGCATGGGGCGGCATTTGACGACTTGCGGGGTTGATACCGCCTGCCGTGCCGGGTAAATGGCTATGGGAATGCCCTCTTGCGTGAAAGCAATATCGAGTGCAGCCGGGCGTACTCCCCATTTTCCTTTGTAGAGGAAAGGGTGGCGCTTGAGCAAATCCATGGTGCCGACGCAGGGAACGCGCACGCGGTAATGCTCTTGCAGGGAGTCAAAGTAACGCTTCAACGAGAATGGTTGCCCGTGTTTGCAGGCCAGTAGCACATCGGTGGGATTGATACCCACGAGGTTGAGGCCGTTGAAGAGGCCGTGTTTGTTGGTGGGCGGCTGTACGATGAGGTCGTAAGCCGAGTTAATCATCAGGCAGATTTCCAGGTGGCAGTGGGCGCGCACGCGGTTGAGCCCCACGCCGCTATAGCCCAGTATGCCGATGGTGTCGCGCGTGGTTACCTGCTGCCCCGGGCGGCAGCTTACCGAGGCCATGTGAGCATAGAGGCTGTAGATGGTGCCTTCACGTATTTTGTGAGCAATGACGATGTAACGGCCGTAATTACTCTTGCGCGGGTCTTCGCATGTGTAGGCGACAATTCCGGGGGCTACGGGGCGCACGGCATCGAGTGGCTCGCCGTTGGCATCTCGGCGTATGGGCTTCACATCGATGCCTTCGTGCATGCGCGAGAAGTACAATTCCCCGTTGCCGGCGCGGAACGGATTGCGCACCATGCCCCAGGTGCCACCCTGCCATGGCTTGGTGGTCTGCCCCTCGAAGGTGCGATCCACGTACATGTAGTACTCATCGCCCCCTTTGCCGTAGAGCGCTTTGTTATCGGTGGGCAGGTGAAACACCAAATCACCTGCTGCCGTACAGGTGAGTGACAGCAGCAGGAAGCTCAACAGGTGCAGCAGGAGGGGCTTCTTCATTCCATCAGTTGAACAGTTCTCCTACGGTCCGACCGGTGAAGTCGCGGGTCTGGCTCTTGACGTTCCTAGGTGCCTTGGGAATCGGGCGCGGATTTTCTTTTTTATAGCGCTTTTTCTCCAGTTCGGGGTTGATGGGTTTAACGGTGCGTGAAATCATGCGCAGGTCGTAGCCGTTGAGGCCGTTCCAGATGACGAGGGCGCCATCGTTTACCGGTGCAATGCGCATGGGCTCCATAGCCAGATTGTTCACGATGGGAAGCATCAGCATGCCGCTCTTATCCATGGTGTTGAAGTACAAGCGGTTTCTCCATTCTTTCTTGGCAAAGAGCGTTACGCCGTAGGAGCCATCGGGGTTGATGTGTGACTTGAATCGCTCGAAGTGTTGCAGCGACATGATGGGCATGCGTGTATAGGTAACACCCTTGTAGCGCACAATGTGTTTGGCGCTGGTGCTCAATGCGGCATCGGTCACGGTGTTGGCATCCTGAACCAGGAAGTATACAGGGTAGGCGCCCTGCTGGCAACTGCATGCCAACACAGCTGCAGCAACTACGGAGATGATGGAGGTGAAGATTTTCATACGCAAATGCGGTGATACAGCAGTTACTCTACCACATTTGCCGCCGCAATTCCAGCCAAAAATCAGCCACGCAGAAAACTACGGCTCGAAATGCAGTAATGAATGCCGCTCCAGAGGGTCAGAATCACGCTCGACCACAGGAAAATGGCGCGCAGCCACTCGCCGCCCACGCCGACCGAGAGGCTGTGCAGCGGTTCAGGCAGGTTGCCGGCATAAGCCAAGTGCACCATGCAGGAGATGCAGTAGCCGAGCTGCATACCTGTTTTCCACTTGCCGCTCTTGTCGGCTGCCATGACGACTCCTTTTTCCACAGCCAGCTGGCGCAGCCCGGTGACAAGAAACTCGCGGAAGATGATGAGAATGGTGACCCAGAAGGGGCACATGCCCACATAGGTCAGGTAAATGAAGGCGGCACTTACCAGAATTTTGTCGGCCAGCGGGTCTATCAGCTTGCCGAAGTTGGTGATGAGGTTGTACTTGCGGGCAAGATAGCCGTCCAGAAAATCGCTGATGGCTCCGGCCACAAAGGCCCACAGTGCAATACAGGTGCCGATGCTCAGCGGTACGAACCATCCTTGCACGGGGATGTTTTCCATGGGGCTGACACCGTTGACAAAAGGCGCCGCACCATCGACGGCAAGGGCAATGGCAAAAACGATAACAAGCGCAATACGGACGAGTGTGATGCTGTTTGGCAGGTTCAACATGTTCGAGCGGATTTTACTCTTTCTCATGCTGGCTGGCAAGCTTAAATGCTGTTTTTCCCGGTTGTAGTACGCATTTTGCGTTGCTCTGTATGACGAAATGTGTATCTGCGCGAAATTCTGACAGACAATGAGCTTGAAAGCAAACATGAATATGCTATACTCTACGCCATGAACGCTTTTCGAGTCACGATTCTTGCTCTGCTGGTGCTGGTAGTGGGCGGGATGTTTTATGCCGTATTCGTCTTTTTGCCGGGTATGCAGGCAGACCGCAATATCTATGAAATCACTCAGAAAACGGCTCAGGATGCAGCGCGTGATGCCGGCCACCGTGAGAAGGTGAGTGAGTATGGCGAAAAAGCTGAAGATGAGGGGCTTGCGGGGGCGTACTCCGAAGCTGATGCCGTGGATCGTACCTCCGACCAGGCTGTTTGTGAGGCCGAGGAGCGCGCCGTGATTGAGGAGGCTAAGCGCAAGGAGCAGGCCGCCCGCGAGCAGCAGGCCAGGCAGGAACGTGAGGAGGAAAAGACCATTGGCCTGGTAACCTCGTTCAACAAGGAGTGGGTGTCTATCATGTTTAAGCCGGCTGTCAACGATGTCATCAACGAAGGCACAATCGTGGCAGTGCGTCGTCAGAATCTCGTCATCTGCGAGGCTACGGTTGATTACAAGGATGAGGAATCCGGCCAGATTGGCGCTACTCTGAAGCCCCAGGAATTCGGCAAGTCGCAGGCGAATATTGATGCCGAAAAACTGTTGCCTGAACCCGGCGATGAGATTATCTACTCTCCGTTTGCTTCCGCCCGTGAGCTGCGCGCTGAAAATCCCTTTGTGAAGCCGACCCCGCTTTCCGCTCCCCGCCGCGGTGATGAGGTCGCGCCTCTGGAGTCGCCTGCCGAGCCTCAGCCCATGCCTTGATATTATTTGCCTCTATGAGCCGCTCTTCACAGTCTTCTTTGTTCGACAATACGCCGACCTTTTCCTTTGAATTCTTCCCGCCCAAAACGGAGGAAGGGGCTCGTTCGCTGCTGGAGACAGTGGTGCGCCTGCAAGAGTTTCGCCCCAGTTTTGTGAGTGTTACCTATGGTGCAGGCGGTGGCTCTCGCGAGCTGACGCGCGCAGTTGTGCACGACATTCAGCAAAGGGGTATCCCCACGGTGCCCCACCTTACCTGTGTGGGGCATACGGCCGAGGAGATAGAGAGCATCTTGGAAGGCTATGCCAATGCAGGCGCAAGTGCCGTGCTGGCACTGCGCGGCGACCCCCCGCGTAATCGCCCCTATGACCCCACCCGCGATGCTTTCCGCCATGCTTCGGAACTGGTGCGTTTTATCCGCGAATGGGAGGAGCGTCATCGCCTGCCCAAGCGCCTTACCATCGGTGTGGCCGGCTTCTGCGAGGGGCACCCCGATACTCGCAATCGCATCCGCGAAATGGACTACCTCAAGGCAAAGCTGGATGAGGGCGCAGACTACATCTGCACCCAGCTTTTCTTTGATAACCATGCTTTCTTCGATTACCGCGACCGCTGCCGCCTGATGGGGATAGATGTGCCCATCATTGCCGGCATCATGCCCGTTACTTCCATTTCCAGCATGAACCGCATGGCCGAGCTTTCCGCCGGCACCAATTTCCCGGCTCGTCTGCTTAAAGCCATGCTGCGTGCCGGCGGCGACAAAGCCAGCATTGAGCGCATCGGCATCAACTACGCCAGCAACCAGTGCTCCGAACTGCTGGATGCAGATGTGGACGGTATCCACTTCTACACCCTCAACCGCTCCAAAGCAACCCTCGAAATCTACCGCAACCTCGGTATCAACAATTACTTTGATGTGGATCGCATCCACATGCTCAGCTCCATTTACAAATCCTGAACCATGGAAACGAATAAAACCAATATGGACGAAATGCCGCTCTCACCTGAGGAAATCAAAGCCATCGGTGAGATTGAACTCGGGCCTGCCAAGCACGAGATTTTCCTTAATAATCACTACAAGAAACTGATTTTCGGTGGCATTGCCTTTATGGTAGCAGCCAGTGCGGCCATTGGCTATTATGCTTACAAGAATGAGCAGAAGGAGCTGGCCGGCGGTCTCATTGTTCAGGCGATGGGGTCCGCATCGGTGCAGGGGGCTGCTGAGCCTGCCAAGTATGATGCCAAGGCTCTTTCGCAGATTGGCGCTGAATATGCCGATACTCCCTCCGCTGACACGGCAACACTCATGGAGGCGCTCTCGCTCATGACTGATACGGCTCGCACCGAAACTGCCATTTCCATGCTGGAAAGCCTGGCTGCCGGTACAACTAATGACTTGCTGCGTGCCCGTGCTCTGGCTGCTTTGGCTGCTCATTACATGGCTGAAGAGCAGAACGAGAAATCCACCTCCTACTGGAAGCAAATTGTGGCTCTGCCCGCCAACCCCTATACCGCTATCGCCTACATCAACCTCGGCGATTTGGCTAAGCTGGCCGGGGATATCGAAGGCGCTCGCACTTTCTACACACAGGTGACAACCGTGTGCCCCAGCAGCCCGATTGTCAGCCAGAATATCGCCGGCATGCGTCTGGCTCTGTTGGAAGTGGATGCCCCCACGCCTGTCGCCAAGGCTGAGGAGGAAAAGCCTGCTGCCACTCCGGCTCCCGCTCCTGCCGCCAATCCTTTCGGTATCGACCCGCAAAACCCGTTCGGCTCGGCTACCCCCGCCACACCTGCTACGCCGACGGCTCCTCTCGGTGGCGAGAATCCTTTCGGGGCTCAGCCTGCTGCGCCGACCACGCCTGCCGGGGCTGATCCTTTCGGCGGTATGTCCACGCTTCCCGGTGGCGTCAACCAATAAGCAGCTGACTCGCTATGGGGCTTTTTCAGGACAACTTTTCCATGCTCTCCGAACTGGAGCGCCTTGCCGCAATGGTGCGCGACCCGGTGCGAGTGCATGAAATCGGCACCGAGGAGTGGCCGCTTGCTATGATTGCTTGCGGCCTCGTCACCTGCAATGACCCTGAGCGCTTGCAGGAGAACCTCGATGCCTACGCCATCTTTGTCAGCAAAACAAACGCGGCTGCCCGCAAGGGGAGTCTGGCGCAGCTGGTAAAGTTCATCACTGCCCGCAAGGGCGATGGCTGGCGTGCCCTGTTGCCCTATACGCTGGCTGAGCCGGAGGCCGCGCTCAGCCGTGCTGCTGCCATGCAGCTTGCTACCTTGGCGCAGCCCGGTAGCAAGGAGCAGCTGACCGGTGTCGTTGAGCTGGCGCGCCTGCTCGTGCTCCGCGATGATGCCCCGCCGGCGGCTTTGGAAGCTCTCCTGAGCCTCAGCGACCTGCGCGTGCTGCCGCACATCGCCAAGCTCTGCTCTCTCCCCGTAGAGCGCTTGCAGCGCCTTATTGCTGCGCTTAACCCTGCCGGAAATCACCTGAGCTACACTTGGGCGCTGGAAATGCTGTCTGCCCGCCCGGAACTGGCAGAGCCCGTGACTGCACTGCTGGAGCGCATGGCTGCCGTTACCACGGCTGTCATCGACCTCGTGCTCCCCATCCCCACATGGGCGTATGCCAAACCCACGCCCCAGCCGCTGCATGGCTGGAACCGCGCAGAATACTTCCCCCGCATGCTCCCCGTGTTATCTCAGCATCTTTCCCAAGAGCAGATTTCTCGTCTCCGCTCTGCATTTGGCGCCTGAAGTCACACTTCTGCCTTGCCAAGATCCTCTCAATAGTGTGTAATACTCACACACGGCCTCGTAGTTCAATGGATAGAACGGCCCTCTCCTAAAGGGCAAATGTGGGTTCGATTCCCGCCGGGGCTATGTGCTTACGCGTTGTTATAATTAAAAACAGGCTGCCCCATAAAATAGCCATCGAGTCGGCACTGAGGCGAAACGTATCATGGGAGCCTCCGTACTCCCTCACCCCTCAAGGCGGTGGGGCTCTTATCCTGCCGCATTGCCATTTGCTTATCCACTGAGTTTAGCAGCATGAAAAATGCGTATTTATGCGCCTTGGAGCGCATAAATACGCATCAATGGGAAAACGGGAATGGGCGGAATCAGCTTTCTTCGCTTTCTGCGAGCTTAGCGTATGCGTACTCTTCGTCGGGGTCGGGGCCGTGGTGGGCTTTGGTGACTTTGGAGCGGAAGAGTTTCATGATGAAGACAAAGGAGCAGGGGACGAAGAAGACGCCCACGAGGGTGGCGATGCTCATGCCGATGACGACTACGACACCGATGGCGTTGCGGGCGAGGGCGCCGGAGCCTTCAGCGGTGAGCAGCGGGACGCAACCCAGAATGAAGGCGAAGGATGTCATCAGGATGGGGCGCAGGCGCATGCGGGCGGCGGCAACGGCTGCATCCAGCAGGGATTGGCCTCGCTCCATCTGCAACACGGCGAACTCTACGATGAGGATGGCGTTCTTGGCGGCAAGACCTACCAGCATTACCAGACCGATTTGTGCATAAAGGTCGAGCGACATCTTAAACATCCAGAGCCCGACGAATGCGCCGAGCACGGCAATGGGAACGGAGAGGAAGATGGAGAGCGGGAGCGTCCATTTCTCATACAGAGCAGCCATGATGAGGAAGGCGAAGACGCCGGAGAGGGCGAAGATGGCGCCGAGCCCCAAGCCGTCCTGCACTTTCTTTTCCTGGAAGCTCATATCCACATACGAGTAGCCGAACTTCGTTTTGTCCATGACGTCGTTGAACACTTCTTCGATAGCAGCCATGGCTTGTGCCGAGGAGTAGCCATTTGCCGGTTTGACGTTGATTTTACCGGAGTTGTAGTTGTTGGTATGCTGTACGAACTCCGTATCGGCAATGTCTTTAATGGTAACAAGCGTACTGAGGGGGACGGATTCGCCCCGGTTGTTGGCCACGTAGAAGTTGGCGACCTGGTCGGTGCTGGTGCGGTTGATGCCGGCGGCCTGCATGTAGACCTGCCACTGCTGGCCGAACTGGGTGTAGTAGTTGACGAAGCGGGAGCCGTTGAAGCATTGCAGCAGCGAGTTTGCCCCGGCGTAGTCTACACCTTGCGCCAGACACTTGTCTTTATCGATAGCGATGCTCTTCTGCGGTACGGCCGGCAGCATCATATCGCTGGCGGCGGCAATGGCTTTGTGTTCTTTCAGGGCGGCTTCGAGTCGTTGCATCTGGCGGTAGAGCTCGGCTACGCCTTGCCCTTCACGGTCTTCCACCACAAAGGAAATGTCATTGCCGGTGCCGACGCCCGGAATGGCGGGGGGCATTGCCATGAATACCATGCCATCCGCGCCGCACATGGCCAGACGCGCGCTGATGCGCTGGTAAATGTCGGCAGCCGTGGGGTGCTCTCCGTTTTCCATGACGGGGCGTTCCGCAAAGTCCTTGAGCTTCACGAAGTAGGTCATGGCGTTGGTGGTCTGCACATTTATCATGAGGTTCATGCCGATGATGGAAACAATCTGGTCGACGGATGAATCGCTCATGATTGTTTGCTCCACCGGTACGGTTTCCTCGGTGAGTCGTTGCAGGGATGTGCCGGGTTTCATGATAACGCCGGCGATGAGGAAGCCCTGATCCTCAGATGGCAGGAACCCGCCGGGGACTCGTGATGAGGTGGGGATAATCAGCAGGGTGAGCCCGGCAAGCAGGGGCATGGATATCCACAGGCGGCGGCAGAGGAAGCCGCAGATGGAGGCAAACTTATCGGCAACCCAATCATAGCCCTTGTTGAAGGCATTGTAGAATGGGGTGAGCAGGGATTTGTGCTCCTTCTTGTTCTTGAGCATGAGAGCCGACAGCGCCGGGGAGAGGGTGAGGGCGTTGAAGGCCGAAATCAGCATGGAGACGGCGATGGTAACGGCAAACTGCTGGAAGAGTGTGCCGGTGATGCCGGGCAGCATGACGGAGGGCAGGAACACGGCTGCGAGCACCAGTGCAATGGCAATGACGGGGCCGCTCACTTCTTTCATGGCGGCAAATGTTGCCTGGCGCGGTGTCATGCCGTTTTCCATGTGGGCTTCCACCGCTTCCACGACCACGATTGCGTCATCCACCACCAGACCGATGGCCAGCACCATGCCCAGAAGGCAGATGGTGTTGAGCGAGAAGCCCAATATGGGGAAGAAGCAGAACGTGGTGATGAGTGAGACCGGTACGGCAATGAGCGGAATGAGGGTGGCTCGCCAGCCTTGCAGGAAGACGAAGACAACGAGCGCTACCAGAACAAGTGCCTCCACGAGCGTCTTGAGAATTTCGTGGATGGAGTCGCTGACGGTGACGGTTGTGTCGAGCGCGACGAATCCGCGCATGCCTTCGGGCATGACTTTCTCCTTCTCGGCGAAAAGCTCGCGCAGCAGGCCAACGGTTTCAAGTGCATTGGCATCGGAGGCCTGGTAGATGGCAAGACAGGTTGCGGGGCGGCCGTTTACTCGACCCGCGAGAGAGTACATCTGCGACCCCAGCTCGATTTTGGCGATGTCTTTGAGGCGAACGGCCTGCGTTTTATCCTGTAGGATGATGATATCACCGAATTCCTCGATGCTTTCCATGCGCCCCTTGTTGCGGATGGTGAAGGTGAATTCCTGCCCATCAGGCATGGGTTCGGCGCCAACTGAGCCGCCGGGGTTGATGTTGTTTTGCTGGAAAACAGCGTTGTACACCTGGTCAACGGTGAGCCCTTTCTGTGCCATGCGCTCACTGTCCAGCCAGATACGTACGGCGTAGCGGCCGCCGAATACCATCACGTCGCCCACACCCTTGACGCGTTTGGCGGGATCCACCAGGTTAATGTAGGCGTAGCCGGTCAGGTCAATGGGGGTGAAGAAGCCCTCGGGGGAGTCGATGGCATAAATCATGAGCGGCAGACCGGAGGACTGCTTAATGGTAAGCCCCATTTGCGACACGATAGCCGGCAGCTGTGCCGTAGCCTGGCTGTAGCGCATGTAGGTAAGCTGCTGGTTCGTGTTGGCATCGGATCCGGGTTCGAAGATGACGTTCAGGGAACAGGAGCCGTTGTTGGAGGAGATGGAGCTCATGTAGTCCATCTTTTGAATGCCTGATAGCTGCAACTCGATGGGGGTTGCCACGGCGTCTGCTACTTCCTGAGCATTGGCGCCCGGGTAGTTGGCACTCAGCATGATGGTGACAGGCGTGATGTCCGGGTAGAGCGTGATGGGGAGCGCCAGCATGCAGATGACGCCCAGCATCGTGGTCACAATCGAAATGACGCCGGCAATAATGGGGTGTTTGATGAAAAATGGTGACATAACAATCCGAAGCTAAGGGTTATTTGAACTGCGGTGCGTTAGCGGTGTTGGCATCTGCCGTGATGGAATCTACCACCGTTTTGGGGGCTACATAGTGGAAGGGACTGGGGGTAAGTTTATTTGCCCTTGTGTTTTTGGCCATGTTGGTAGCCATGGTCTGACTGGCTGCCATGATGGTGCCTTCTACGATAACCGGAACGTTGCCCATGTCAGTGAAGCCATAGCTCTTGAGTATCATTTCCATGGCGTTGGCGCTACCCTGACCGCGTGCTACGAGGTCGAGGGCGTCTTTGGCTCCGGCTCCTTGCAGTACCAAGTCTTTGGCTGTCTTGACACCGGCTTTGCGCAACACGAGCGTTTTCCAATCGGGTGCCAGTTCGCTGGCAGGTAGCTCATCGGGAAGCTTATGCCCGGCCTGTTTTTCCATCAGGGCTCGGTAGTCTGCCACATCGGCATTTTTCAGTACCAGCTCATCCCAACTCTTTACCTGAGCGCCACCCAGTATCATGGCATCCAGGCTGGATGCTCCGGTCTTGGCGAGCATGGCAGGCACAACGGTATCGCGGTCAACATCAACCACATACATGGGTTGCAGCACTTCCTTGCCGCCTTCTTCCTTAATCGGCACGGTGACAAGAGCGCCCTTGGTGATGGGCAGGGGGGTGGGGGCGTTGTCCGGCCCCAGCAGCAGCAAGAGATCTTTGCCGTTGGCATTCATGGGGGCTCGGGTCGGCACCAGGTAGGCGCCTTTAATCGGATCCATGGCTGCGCGCACGCGCACCGGCATGCCGCTGCGCAGTCCCTGATCCACATTTTCCACTCGGCCTACGATACCGAAGGTGCCTTTGCTGAGGCTGAGCGCGTTGTCCATGGAAATGATTTCACCCTTGGCCGGGTAGACTGAGCCGTCTTTGAGGATGAGGTCGAACATCGGGCGTTCATCGGGGGATTTCTTCTGGTGTTGCAGCGACTCGATGCTGGCGAGGGCGCCCTTACCGCTAACGCTGAAGTCAACTCGGATGGGGTTGACGGAGGAGAGAGTAACAAGCGGCTGCGGGTCGGTGGGGCTGACAAGTGCACCGATTGAGGGCTTGCTGATACCGGCTCGGCCATCGAACGGAGCGGTTACGGATGTGTAGCTGAGGTTGATTTTTGCCAGCTGCACAGCTGCTTTCAGTTGTTCCACTGTGGCTTCTGCTTTGTGAACGCCTGCTTCATTGGTACGGACGGCGGTTCTGGCATCTGTCACCGTTTTTTCGGAAACGGCTCCCACCAGGCGTGAGTAGCGCTCCAGGTCGGCCTTGCTCATGTCGAGTCGAGCCTTAGCCTGTTCGAGCGCAGCTTCTGCGGAGAGAAGATTTGCCTGCATTTCATCGAGGGCAGCCTGGTAGGGAGCCGGGTCGATGGTGTAGAGCACATCTCCCTTTTTCACGAGCGTGCCGTTGCGGAAATGCTGCTTCATGATGAACCCGCTCACCTTGGGGCGAATGTCGGTTTCCTCTTCGCCTCGCAGCGTGCCGAACCACTCTTCCTGCACGGCGACATCCTGCTGCACCAGCGGCAGTACCTGCACGGGGTAGGGCGGATGCGTCGGCTTTACACTTGTATCGAGAGGTTTGTTCTGATTCTTGAGCGCCTCTTTTTCGGCTGCAGAGGGCTCGGGTTTGAATGAGAAAGCCGTTGTCTTCACCTTGCCGCGCGGTGTGGGGGCATCCTTTGCCAGGCGGCTGTTGGCCGATGAGATATTCAAGGCTCGCACGCCGTTGTCGGGGTCGGTTACCACCGGTACATCCTCCACATTATCATAGCCGTACTCGCGGAAGTAGTCGGTAAGCGGGCGGTTGTAGTCTTTGAGGGCGACGAGCTGTTGCGTGGTGGTGTAGCCGTCTTCTTCCGTAATGGTGATATCGTATTTACCATCAACGACAACAGGTACCGTGTGCGGAATGTTGTCCGTCCCCACGACGATGATGAAATTGTTACGCAGCACCGGGCGAATGGCTGCGGCCGGTACCAGCAAGGCTTCCTTGTTTCCGAGCGGAATCTTGACTCGCGTCGGCATGCCGCCTCGCAGCAGGTTGTCGGGGTTTTCAATTTCACCCTCAACATCGATGAGCCCCGTGTTGGCTACCTTGCTCTCCATCGCAAGCAGCGTCCCCTTGTAGGGGTACACACTGCCGTCCTCCAGGATAAGGTCGAAGCCGGGGGATGTGAGAGTCGGGTCTTTTTTATCGGATTTCACATTGCCGAAACGGCGGAAAGAATTCACGAGTCCATCGCTGTTGATGGAAAAATCCACTCGAATGGGGTCGATGGAGGTAATGTTGGCAAGCTTTGTCGCGGGGGTGACGAGGTCGCCCTTGGAGGCGGTGGCTGTGCCAACCACGCCATCGTAGGGGGCGCGCACGATGGTGTAGTCCAAGTTAATGCGAGCGCGGCTTACGGCTGCCTTGTTCTGCTCGATACTTGCCTCGCAGGCTTTGACGCTGGCCTCGGCTGCGCGCAGGCTGTGGCGGGCATCGCTCACCTGCTTTTCGGAGGCGGCAGAGGTTTTGAGCAACTGCTCGTAGCGAGCCACATCGAGTTGCAGCTGGTCGCGGGAGGCGGTAGCGGAAGCAAGCGCTGCCTCGGCCGCTTTCAGATTGGCTTCGGCCTGAGAGAGTTCGGCTTGTGCCAAATCCGGGTCGATGCGGAACAGAATGTCGCCTTTCTTTACCGCGGCGCCGTCCTTGTACTCCTGGGCTATCAGGAATCCGGTGACGCGCGGGTGTATGTTGGTGTCGTTCTTGCCGCGCAGGTAGCCGAACCACTCTCCGTAGTCTGTCACCGTCTGCTTTCGGATTTTGCTGACTTTTACAGTAACTTCTTCTTTAACAGTCTGTTGCTGTTCCTGCTGCTCGCAGGAGGTGAATCCCCCGGTCACGCAGCAAACGAGTGCCAGGGCGATGAGCGTTTGTTTGGTCATGTCGTGATGATGTGAAAACTGTGCGGCGCGTTAATTGCAGCCTCGCATAACAAGGAAAAACACAATGAAGATAATAAAGGCGATGGTGCCGGCGCCTATGCTGCCTTCTTTTTTCTCTTTATCCGGTTCGCGGATGATGGTGGGCATCTTGTACTCCCTCTGCATGGAGTCGCTCTTTCCCGGTTCATCCCAAGCGGTGCGAGCCTGCTGCCTGGTGCGGCTCGGGGGGACTTCCGGCAGGCGGGGACCATTGGTGATGGTAGGCTGTGCTTGCGGCACGGGGGCGCTCATGCGAGCTTTGACTCCTCGGGTGGAGGTCGGCACATCGGTCGGCGGCTGCTGCATCTGCGGCAGCGCCGGGCTGCTCACCTCCGGCACGCTGAAACTGGGCAGGGATGAGAGGGAATGCTGCTGAGCGGCAAACTCCCGGGCGCGGTGCTCTTGTTCGGCCACCATGGCGTTGAGCTTGACCACCAAATCATGCGACATGGCCTCCAGTGCCAGGCGCTGCGGCTCGGTTGTTACTTCGTCACCGTGGGGAATATCGATGTGCGGAACGTTACTCATGGCGAGTGGGGGTTAATCGAGGTTCAGTTCGCTTTGCACCGGTTGCCAGGATGCCGGGTCCTGACGCCGCTGCGGAGCCGGTGCGGCGGCGCGGGGCGCAGCGGTATCATCCGCAACGCTTATCTTCATGGCCTGCAATACGGCTTTAACCATCTTCTGGCGGTCGCAGTTTACACGGGCTGCCAGTTGCAGGAAGTCGGCGGGGTGTATGTTGCCGTGCTCGCGCAGGAAAATGCGATCCTGCTCATCGTAGAACATGAGGCCGCGGTCGAGGGTGCCGTGCAGCATGGCGTCGGCCTTGCGGATGATGCGCGGCAGGTAGGGAATGCCCTGGTAATCATCATCGGCAGGGGGCAGGTCGATGGCTCGCACGGGCTTTGCATTGCCGGAAATGCCTCGCTGCGAGATAAGGAAGAACGCGCGGCGTGTGGCAGCTATCAGCAGAATGGTGCTCGGCGAGGGGTCGCCCTTGGTGGCATAGTCCTGAATATAGGCATGCATCTCATCGGGTGTGTAGCCGATGCTGCTCAGAAACTCCACCTCTGCCGGCAGAAAGAAGTTGACGGCAGGTGTCTGCGGGCGCTCGTGGTAGCGCGCCGTCGCTTCGCGAATCAGTGTCATGAAGACGTCATTCCATTCCATATCTCGCATTATAGGAAAGCTCAGTCCCTCTGGCAAGGATAAAACACGTCTTTTGTGTGTTATGTTACAACAGTTGTTAAAATGACATGGTGAAGACTTGCTAAATGCAGCATTTGCCTTAAAAATACTACACCGTGAACAGTGCTCTGCAAAAGTCCCTGAAGCCCTGGTGGCAGCTTCCGTCTCTCTGGGGGATAGATACCGCGCTTGCTGCGCTTTGCTGGGGCGTATTTATTGCCGCGCATTATCAGATAACCATGCTGACGGTAGGCCCTCTGCTGCTGCTGTCTGCTACGGTTTGGCTGTGCAAGATGGTATCACGTCTGAGCCGAGCGCTCAGCGGGCAGCCGGTGAGGTATGCGGACTACTACCGCAGCCATCTGGCGCCCATGGTGCCATTGTTTCTGGCGGTGTTGCTGGCGATTTTCTGGACTTTGTTTTTCCGAGTGGGGCAGTACCTGTTGTGGTTTGCGTTCTTGCCGTTTATCATGCTGGGAACGAGTGGCTTTCCGGGGTTGCGGCGCTTGCCGTGTTTTTCGGCCTTTTTCCTTTCGGCTGCATTTGTGTTTGCCTGTGCGGCTCCGGCATATTACTACAGCTTTTCTCTGTCCCCGCTCAGTATGTTGATGAGCTCCCCTCTCTGGGTGCTGGTCTGCGTGGTGCTGCTTTTCTACAATATACGCAGCCGTGGCACCGGCGGTAGCGCGGTGGGCTCGGTGTTTCAAAGTATTTGCCTGTTGCTTATTTTTGTGTACTGCCTGCTCGGCCTGTTGCGTGACCCCTCGTACACCCATGGCTTTTATCTGACGATAGCGGCGGCAGTGGCTTGCCTGCAAGCACTGAGCCGTGCTCGCTCCCGACTGAGTGAAGATGTCTGGTACGCCATCGGCTGGCCCTTGCTGGCGCTGCCTGCGCTGCTGGGTATCATTGTGTTCGCCCCGGAGGCCTGGTAGAATGGCTCAGGAGCTTTATCTATCACCCCTCTGTTTGCCTGCCCGCCTGGCGCGCGCGATGAAGCGTTGGTATGCAGGGTGTTGCCGGTAGCGCTCAAACAACTCATCCGGCAAGGCTATTTTGGCATCGCGCGCTCCGAGCGTGTCTGAAATTCGGCATATTTCGGTGCTCATGCCTATGTGAGTCAGCTCTTTCCCGTTTTTATCCTTCAGCACGAGACAATCCGGAATTGTCAGCGGGCATCTTGGTTTATTAATAATCTCAATACGCGTTGGAATAATTAGGAAAATGGCAATTTGTGGAAGTACGATGGTCGAATTCAGAAGGTCGAAT
>JAUNRE010000105.1 GCA_030535795.1 Akkermansia sp. | reverse complement strand
AAATGAAAAATTCATAGTTGACTATTGTACTTTCGCCCCGCCGGTTGGCGGGGCTGGTGAATTCCGCGCCTGACGGCGCAAGGAAGCAGAGCTTAGCTACGGCGACAGCCCGCGCTTTAAGGCGCGGGGCGTAAGCGGTGGAATAAGCTACGCATCCCCGCGGGCGAACGCCCGCCGTATTTGAAAGCCCCGCTCGACGGGGCGAAAGTGTAGTAGCCCAAGGTGACGCTGCGTAGCAGCGGATACCTTGGGATCGGTGAAAATAGAAAATCAGAGTCCGACGAAGCGAAGCTGAGGAGGCCGACAGCAGCACGTTTCCTCAACATTTCATGGCGTATTTCCCGCGGCAATCGTGCCCGTCTCCGGGCTCACGCTCTACGCCGAGGTAGGCTGTCGGCCTCGTCGCGCGCATTTTTTTGCATCAATCCGGCGGCAATAAGGCTACCGCCCACCAGGTAAAAGATGCAGCTAAGCACGCAGGCCAAAGTACCCCCGCGCTTGGTGCGCCCCGGGCTGACGCGCTGCGGATTGAGGCGGTCGTAACGCACCGTCACTTTTGCGCCCGGGCGGAAGTGGCGAGGATTCTGCGGAGATGACAGCTCGATGGTGTGGCGTTGCCCGGCGGCATCAGCAAACTGCACAGTGGGATAATAGCTGATAAACACCTTGCGCCCGGCATGTTTCCCGGTACGCACCCGCACGGGCTCACTTGCGGGGGAATTCCAGAAGCTCTCTTCCGTACGCAGACTCAGCACCGTGGCATAGGTCGTTTCGGCGAGGCGCCCGAATGCCATCTCGCGCGGCAGGTAATGCGCCGCCGTCAGTTGCAGCAGGCAGGAAAACCCGCAGACCGCCATGCCCGCCCAGACAAACAGCTCTTGCAGGGGCGGGGCAAAACGCGCCCGCCCACGCTTCATCGGCAACGGCTGCCCCCCCTCCACCGGGGGCAGCTCTGCCCCTGCCGGCACGGCAGCCACGCCGTCTGCCAGCATCTGCGCCACACGTTCCACCTGAGGCACCGCCATAAAACCCACGGGATGCACAGGGCTGCACACGCGCAATCCCAAGCACCAGCGGAGCTCCCAGGCGAAGATGATATCCCCATAACCACCGGCTCGCTTTCGCACCTGCAAAATGACATTCGGCCGCAAGGGAAAACTGACCACACGTTCCCGCCGGGGGGTAACAGGTTCCAGCACCATGGCTCGCCGGTTTGTCAGCACATACAGAGACTGCGCCATGCGCCATTTGTGACACAGCGGCGCCACGCACAGGCAGCCTGCGGCCACCCAAATCGGCAGTCCACACAACACCAACACCCAACAATACTCTTGCAAGCCCAGGCACCCCCGCACCAGCATCCCCAGCATCACAGCACCGCCCAGGCTCAACAAGGCAGCCAACCCCTTGTGTACAGCGGTGCTCGGCTTCACCACCAGCACCGGTTGCTCCCCCTCGGGCAAAGCGGCCTGCACTCGCGCGTATTCTTGTGCGCTCAATCCTGTTGTTTGCTCGCTCATGGTTGTTTTCAGCTTTTACTTCTCAGCCCCACCGTCAGGATGACGCCGCCAAAGGCAGCAAATAGCACCCCACCCAACACAACGGCCCAGCCCGAGCTCATGTCAGGATTTTCGATACGCACCACGGCGGGGTCGGCAGGCAGGTAGACAATATTCAGGCGACGCCCCCGGGGGTAATGCTCGGTGGGGATGGAGTAGTCCACCGTACGCTCGCAGCCTGTGGCATCTTTGAACCGCAGGGTAGGATAATAGCTCCGGTGGGAGCCCCCCTGTACAACCTTCACCACCGTGGCCGAAGCCCGAACGCCCTCAGTCTCCAGCCGACTCTCGGTATGCAGCATGTACCCTCCCTGTCCCAGACTCAACAGCCCCAACAGAATAAACACAGCGCCGAATACGATGAAGAAGCGTCGGTCATGCTTCTTATCCCATGGTTGTTCCGTGAGCGGTGTACCCCAGGCATCCAGTTTGGGAGCGGGAGTTTTCAAGATCGAGGGACGATAAGCAAAGGGGGCATCATCGGGTGGCACGGCCGCCACCTGCTCTGCCACCAGCTGCTGCACCTGCTCGGGTTGCGGCACCATGAGAAAGCCCACAGGCTGGGGCAGACACCACCGCCTGCGAGATTCAAAAGAGAAGCGCATCTCGTAATCAAAAATCAGGCTGCCCAGCTTATCTCCCTCCTTCGTCACTTTTTTCACCAGCCCCGGGAACAGCGGCCAGCACACACAGCGATTATGCCACAGGCGCAGCTGCTCGAATACGATAGCTCGCTTATTCGTCAGCACATACAGCGTGCGAGCCATACGCCAACGGTAACGCAACGGCACGCTCAGCAACACCAGCGCCAACAGCCAGAACGGGCTGAAGAAGAACGCCACCACCCACCAACTCCTGCCGAACATGTAGGCCGCGCTGCCCAAAAAAGCCAGTATCACCACCCCCAACAACACAGGCCCGAAAGCCGCCGACAGACGCATCCGGCGCCGGGGTGCGGCTACCATCACCACACGCTCATCATCCTGCAATACGGCGCGCAGGCGCTCATTCTGTCGCGGGGTCATCCCCCAATCATCAACACTCATGATTGTTTTCTCCTTCTGAAAAACATGATAAATCCGCGCCCGGCCTCTGTTTCAGTGAATTCGTTGTTCATTCCGATCCTTTATGGTATTGCGCTGCCGTTTCATCCATCACCTGCCGAATGAGCTGCACCTGCGGCACCTCGAAAAAGCCTACAGGAACATATTCTCGCCGTATTTTTCCCCTCAGCTGCCACTGAGCTTCCTCTCCCAAAACAATATCCCCATAGCCACCCCGCCCCAACCTCATACGCCGAACCGGATTCGGGAAGAGCGGGAAACTGCGCTTGCGAGGCAACAGAAAACGCGAGGGTTCCAGTATCAGCGCACGTTTGTCCGTAATGACATACAGCGTGCGCCGCTTACGCCACAACTGCAACAACGGCGCAAACAGCATCACAAGCCATAAAATCGACAGCGGCAGCAGCAATATCACCAGTACAACGCTCGACAACGTGCACATGATATCCCAACTTGCAGGGAACTCAAAATAAATTTTCTTCCAGTATACACAAGCAACGACACATGCAGCCACAGCGAACAGCGTATCCAGCCAGGCCAGCGGCTCGAACAGACGGGCACGAGGTTTTACCACCAGTACCACGCGCTCATCCTCGTGCAATACGGCACGCAGGCGCTCGCCATCGTTCTTCCCTAATTCCGTATGATTGTCGGTCATTTCTTTCGCATCACAATACCGCCGGCCAGCAGAGAGCCACTAATCATCAGGGCCAGACTGCTGATGACCGTAAATAGTATACCGAAGTCTGATTTCTCGCCCAGCCGTACCTGAGTGGGATCATCGGGCAGGTAACGCAAGGGGAGCTGCTGCCCCACAGTATAGTAACCAAGTTTGCTACTGCCGGCATCGGACTCATAGAAATGGGAGCGTCCGGCAGCATCGGTAAAGCTGAGCGTGGGATAATAGGTGGTCGAGGTAGCGCCGGCGGAGCTTTCATTCACCTGAATGGAAATACCCGCACCTCGTTGGGGTGAGCGAGTGTGGCTCACCTCCGTCTCCTGGCGCACATTCACCACGGTGCCCTGCGTCTTCACACAGGAAGCGTCAAATTGCCTGTCCGAGCGCAACAGAAAAAGCCCCACCACCAGAGCAATGGCGGAGAATATGCAGAGTACCGCCCCGAACCCGATGAGTGCTTGCGAGCTCATGGTATCAGCGGGACGGGTATCCCACCCGCCACCATCCAAGGATATGCGTCCCGCCGGCGCCGGAGGCGGAACAGCAGGCGGCCCCACGGGCTGCCCGGTCGGCACAACGGCTGCCGCCTGTTCCGCAATCATCTGCGCCACGCGCTCCACCTGCGGCACCGCTAGGAATCCCACCGGGCTCGGAGCGTAGCAAATACTGCGCCCGCCGAACTGCCAGCGGTACTCATGGGCAAAAACGATATTGCCATGCCCGGCAGGAGTGGCTTCCACTTGTTTTACCGGGTTAGGATGCAGGGGAAAAGCCCGGATTTTTTCAGCAAACACCCACCGAGGCTCCACAACGAAGGCGCAACGATTCGTCAGCAGATAAAGAGTGTGCTTCAGCCGCCACCAATGGCGCAGGGGTGAACTGAGTGCCGCAATACCAATCAGCCAGAACGGTGCAGTTATGAGTACCGCTACCCAATCCAGAGCCGCAAACTGCTGTACAACACCCACCAGAAAGCCCACCAACACCGCCCCCGGCAGCATGTTAAAATAGGTAAAAATACCCGGCCGGGTGCGAGGCTTCACCACCAGTATCAGCTCTTCATCGGCCTGCACCAGCTTTTTCACGCGGGCGGCATCCTGCGGGGAAAGTCCCCAATCTTCGGCTTTCTCAGGCATATCAGTGGCTGTTTTGGTTCTTCTGCTCGCACGCCGCGATGGCGGACTCCAGCACTGCCTGCACACGCTTCACCTGCGGAACATCGATGAATCCCACCTGCTTTGCCACGCGTTCCTCGCGAGCTCCGTTCATCTCGTCCCGGGCATAATCGAACACCAGATTACCGTAGCCACCGGGCTTCACCCCCACCTCCAGCACCATACCTGCATGCAACGGATAGGCTGCGGTACGCGATACCGAGAAACGCCCCGGCTCCCGCAGCAACACACGGTGGTCCGTGATAACATAGAGCGTGCGCCGCCTGAACCACCGCCGCAGCAAGGGGCGGCACAGCATCAGAATACCCACCAGCCAGGCCGGCAGCAGGAGCAAGCCGGCGCGGGCGTCATCCTCCATCACCCCCACCGTCACCCCCAGGCAAATGAACAACCAAACACCTCCCATCATACGCTCCGGCAGGCCTTCCCCCGATTCGGCTTCCGCGCGTGGCTTTACCACCAGGTGCAGCAGTTCATCTGCGCCCAACACCTGCTCAAGCCACGCGCGTTCGCTCGCTGTCAGCTCTGTGTCACCGATGTTTTGCATCTCTTTTTACTCCTGCGGTATTGGATAAAATCACGGCACCACTGACGGACGGCAAATCCGCCTACACAAGCAAACGCCATAGGCCAGGCAATCGCTATAATTGCCCCCACCCAATAAAACTTCTCCGCGTTA
Source organism: Akkermansia sp. (assembly GCA_030535795.1). Lineage (GTDB taxonomy): Bacteria > Verrucomicrobiota > Verrucomicrobiia > Verrucomicrobiales > Akkermansiaceae > Akkermansia. The sequence continues at coordinate 1,702 of JAUNRE010000105.1, read as the reverse complement.
AGCTCATGTTGCAATGAGGTCAACGCCTGCCCGCCGCCGATAAAAATAAAAATACAGCCTACAATCAAGGCACCCAACGACGGGAACTCAACCTCCTGCGGTTCAGTCTCCGTAGCCCCGGCTTCCTGCATCGGCTCCGGTGCCGGAAGCTGAGCCCGCACCACCTCTGCCACGCGCTGTACCTGGGGCACATGCAGGAAGCCCTTGGGCACATAATGCACACCATTCTTGGAGTGGCGCTCCTCGAACTCGAACACCAGGCTGCCGCCCCCCTCGTTCTTCTGCTGCACCTCTTTTATCAGGTCGTGCGTCAGCTCATAATCCTTCTGCGTCGGGCGAAAACGAAAATCGGACGGTCTCAACACCACAGCGCGCTTGTCGGTAAGCAGGTACACAGTGCGGCGATCCAGCGCGCGCAAGCGCCACGGGCTCGTCAGCATCCCGATACCAATGCACCAAAACGGCAACAGAAAAAGCGGGTACAACCACAGCAGAGGCTCCTCGTGCACCTGCCGAGCGACTCCCCCCATAGCTAACGTGCTGATGGTACCCACTATCGCAAGCCAGAAGACAGCAAAAACGGCAACGGGCAGATACTCCCCCCGCCACAGGCGCACCTGCGGCTTGCACACCAGCAGCAATTCTTCATCCGCCTGCAGCACGCTCTCCACCCACTCGCGGTCGCGCACCTCCAGCTCCGTATCAGTCAGTTTCATAGTAATCGGTCTCTGCCCCGCATTCTAGCAGACATTTCAACGCGCTGCAAGGATTTTTCGCTTGTAAAGCCGCCCCTTTTACTGTATAAAGAGGAAAAGTTCCCCATGCATTCCATGAAATACGCACTGATACTCACAGCACTTACCCTGACCGCTGCGGCCGATACCTTTTACGGCCCGACCGGGTCGAATGTAGCTCGCTCCGAAACAAGCGGCAACACCACACGCTACTATGACCGCTCAGGCTCCTACATAGGCAAGGCCGAACGCAGCGGCAACAGCGTGCGTTACTACGACCGCTCAGGCTCCTACACCGGCAGCTCCACCACCAGTGGCAACACCACGCGCTACTACAACCGCTCAGGCTCCTACGAAGGCAGCTCTACCACCAGCGGCAACACCACGCGCTACTACAACCGCTCAGGCTCCCACACCGGCAGCGCCGAACGCGGCAGCAGCGGCACGCGTTACTACGACCGCAACGGCTCCTACCGCGGTTCAAAGAGATAACACCCCATGCGTTGAAGGCATTAAGAAACAACATTTTATCAAGCGGAATTGACAAAGTTCATGTCTAGGCGCGCTGACGCACGCAGTATAAGCATAGCAAGTGCCATAGCTGCCGCTCCGCGCCTTAAAGCGCGGCAACAAGCGGTTGCTTTAGCTGCCATTCCATCCGAGCGAAAGCTCGCGAAACTTGAACTTTGTCAATTGAAATTGTAGATTGTAAATATTGACAAATTACCATTTACCTGTCATCAAAAGTCATATGCGTACACTCATTATCTCCCTCCTGTTCTGCCTCCCTGCTCTGGCTCAGAGCTATTACGGCTCCAACGGCGCCTACCAGGGGCGTGCCGTTAAAGGTCCCGGCGGCACTACTTCCTACTATGGCGCCAACGGCGCCTACCTCGGCCGTTCCCAGACCGGCCACGGCGGTACCACTTCCTACTACGGCGCCAACGGTGCCTACCAGGGGCGCTCCC
>JAUNRE010000025.1 GCA_030535795.1 Akkermansia sp. | reverse complement strand
CCTCTCCATACCGGGGCATCGTTAGGATAACCGTAATCTACCGGGAATCCAGGATGAAAGAGAAAGGATTGCAGTGCAGCAAGGGGAAAATAATAGATGCTACATTCCAGGAAGCTCGTATTCAGAGGAATACGCCCCAGGAAAATGAGCATATAAAAGAAAAAGGAACAGCCCCGGAGGAATGGTCGAAAAAGAAAAAAGCGCACAAAGACACAGATGCAACGTTTACAAAGAAAGGGAACGCAACACATTACGGTTACAAGGGGCATGTTTATGCAGATGAAAAGAGCAAAATCATAGAAAACTACGAAACGACAACGGCCAGCGTGCATGATAGTCAAGTATGTGCCGAACTCATACCGGAGGCTGCAAATGATCAAAATATTGAAGTTTTAGCCGATTCCGGATATTTTGGCGAAAAAAATCGCACTGCATTGCGAAAGAAAGGCATGAAACCCCGCATCATCCAACGCAGGGTAAGAGGCGAAAAAGAGTTGACCCATATAAAAAAATGCTGGAACCGAGCCATCGCGAAAAGGCGTTGCCGCATAGAGCACATATTTGGCGCCATCAAACAATTCACAGGCGACACATTCCGCGGCGTGGGCCTACAGCGGTGCAAAACTCGCCAGAATCTCGTGTTCCTTCTATACAACATCAAACGCTTCTGTTTCTTAAAAAAGACAGGACAACTGTGCACTAGAATCGGAAAAATCTGAAAAAATCACAAAAAAGACGAATAATAATCACTTCTGAAACGCTTATATAAGTAGAAAATGAAAAATTCAATCAAAATCGATGTCGCCGGGCTCAAAAAATTGAGCGTTACTCTCCCCATGCCGAAGGCTATTCACTAAATAGAAGTCACCTATAACTACCAAATAAAATTCACATGATGAAGGGGAACTAAATGATACTATACTCATTAATATGGCGTAATTTAGCATAAATAATACAATCTTACCCCATAGTAAAATATAATTTTTATGGAATTTTTTACAGTATAACAATACTACAGGCATAACAAAGACTATTATATCCCTAAATATATTCATGGGGGTGTCTCTTGAATGGTTATAAGACGGCCTTGGTAAATCAATTTCACCAAGGCTTTCTAACAGCAGAATTGTAGCCAAAAACAGCAAAACAAATACAAGAAAATAATAAGAGTGTAAAAAATCAAATCTTGGTAATTTTTTTTGATGCATTTTCATAAAAAGGAAATTTCAATTAGTGGTTAACTTCTCTAAACAGGCGCCATTCTTTCGACACTTAGGAAGCCAATTTAAGCCCCTCTCTTGTGTGTTTGTGGCGTATGTCTCTCTTATATCATTCTAAACCCTCTGATGTCAATCCTTTTTTGGAGCGCTTTATAGCGATTTTATAGCGTAGGCATGGCGTCCCGAGCGTAGCGAGGGAGCGAAGCGACGCGAGCCGTGCCGGAGCGGAAAAAACGCACCTAAAATTCGCCGGAAGGGGGCTGGCGTAGTTTTCCCTACACATCAGCGGGCTGCAATTATTCAGCGCCGAATGTGGTCTTTCCTGATTATAATATTCCATCCACTTGCCTGTCATATCTATCGCTTCTTCCAAGCACTTAGGTTCACGGTGCAGGAAAAATCTTGACATTGACAAATAAACGTGTTATTAGTCTAGCGAAATGTGTGATATTATGAAGCGTTCCATTTTAAACCTTGCTTATGGAGTTGTCGGATTACTGCTGCTTATTGGTGGTATTGTGTTGTTATGTTTGCATGGGAGTAGTAAGCTAGTTGCTTTTTTCTCAGTCAGCGGTAGTGTTCTTATGCTCTATTCATGGGCTTTTTTTTATCAGGATAAGAGAGATAAAACACAGCAGCGCCCTGAACAAACAATTTTGAAAGAAGACTTACTAAAGTGTGCCAATGTAGAATGCGCTATTCCATTTGAACATATTCGCGCGAATTTCATCAAGTTAAGCAAATTGGATGATACGATTGTTGCTGAAAATGAATATCTTTCATGGAACAGCGGTTCTTTTGCGGAAATAAGAGTTACAAGATTAAATAATGAAAATTGGGTTTGCATTTATTGGGAGCGGGCAGCATGGATTATGCCGGACTCGGTTATGGAATCTATATGCGAATCAAACAATATTCAGATGCCGTCAGAGTTTCACAAAATGGAGCCTCATGGTATAGCAATATACTCGCAGGGTAATCTCCAAATATACCCAGCAATACTAAAGGCGGAGTTTATGGATGGATTTTTAGAAACAGTGTTAAGTCAAGGAGCAAAATTTGAAAGATGGGTTAAAGAGTACTATGAGGAGGAGTGAATCAAGTAAAGAATGCCTGCATTCTTTTTTGATACTCATGTGAGGAGATTGATAAAAATCATCGAAGTCGACGTTAGGGTGTACACCCTCCATGGGCATCAAGTTCACCTGAAGGCAACACGTTTATTCCTAAATCGACTCAATGTGAATGCCGGAAAGGAAGATGGTTTATTGCACTCCCCAGTGGGTATAGCATTGGGATACTCAAACTAATCGGGAAATAGCCAAAAAGCCAGTATTCCACCACGCGCACTTCTTGCGAACAAGTGAGGTACCGGGAGTTCGTGCGTGTAGAACATCAGTAAAAACTAATGCCATGTTAAGTGTAAAAACCGAAAGCACAGCCGGATTGTTCTTTCCCTAATTGCCACGATGCGTATACAATAAGTCCGTTTAAGGGGGAGAGCCTTAAACGGACTTAATTTTATAGTCTCGCCTGGATTCGAACCAAGACAAAGAGAATCAAAATCTCTTGTGCTACCTTTACACCACGAGACCACACAAACGCCTGACTGAGCAAAGCGCGGGGATTTTTTACCACAATGTTGCTCCAAATGCAAGCCTAAAATCAGCAAAAGCGTCAAAGAGAGGCATAAAACACAGGCATAAGATGAGCAAAAAGCGCGACATGACGCACATTATACTTGCATTTTGATAAATAATCACTATTTTTAAATATACAATTTTAACCATTCCCCCCCTGAAAGATGAAGAAACACCACATAGCAAAGAGTGCGCTCATCGGCCTGGCAATGATGCTGAGCTCCTGCATGGCGCCGTATTACGATGAAGGAGGCGCGCCTGACGGCAAAGGGCAGAGCGTACCCGTAAGCCCGGGCACGACGGTAACGCCGACGGCACCTGTTGTACAACAACCTGTTAACCCGAACATAGCCTGGACAACCGCCAGCTACGATGTTGCAGGGTTCCCGATATACGGCTACTCGTATGGCCGCCCTGTGTACGGCTACACGACAGCCGGAGCAGCCGTGTACAGCATAGCCGCGCTCACGCCGCTGTGCATCGCCCCCAGCTGGGCACCCGCCGCGTGGTACCACGGGCATTGGCACCACCCGCACAGCATCCGCCGCTGCGCCGTACCGCCGCGTTTCGCGGTAGGACATCGCCCCGGCATGCGGCCGCACGGAGGTATGCACATAGGCGGACACCGCCACCACATGGGCGGCAGGCATCACTTCGGCGGAGGGCGCCGACACCGCTAAAACAGCCGGACAGAGAGCATTCCGGCGGCCTGTTCCGCAAGCGGCGACCAACCGCTCATTGCGACAGCGCCGGAATGAAATGAAGTTTTGACGTTATAAATGCTTGCAAGATACACTATTTTTTGCTACGCTCAACCCGTATGAAGAAAAAAGTTACCATGCTTGGCATGAGCGCCTGTGTGCTCTTGGCGTTCAGCTCATGCAGCAGCACCGATGAGGGCGACTTCGAGTCCGCCATGCCGATGGCCAGCGACAGCATCGCCGATGGCGAGATGCCGCCGTGGCTGATTGATGATGTGGATGATGGCGGTGGCCAGATAGCCGCCGGTACCACCACACATGAGAATTACCCCATCCCCGAGCCGGAGGAGAGTGTGTCGGACGTGTATGGCCGAGGCGCCAGCCAGAACCAGCCGGCCGTGGCCAGCCAGGGGGCTCGCGTGCACAACGACAGCGATGTACGCATCGAGCAGCCTGCCCCCGTAACACCCGTGGCTGTTGTTGAGCCCACAACCACCCACATCGGCATCCCCACCCCGGCTCCCAAGCCCGTGGTGAAGCCCCGCCCCGTCTCCAAACCCGTGGTGGCACGCCCTGCCGGTAAGAACAAGAACAAAAACAAGAACCTCAGGAAACCCAAGCGCTATACCGAGCCGACGATGCTCACTTACAAGGTGCGCAAGGGTGACAACCTGAGCGATATCGCCAAGCGCAGCCGCACAACGGTGGCTCAGATTAAGAAGGACTCCAAGCTGAAGGGCGACACCATCTACCCGGGTCAGATTATTAAGGTACGCTACATACCCAAGGGCTACAAGGCACCCAAGCGCAGCGCGGCCGCAGCACGCGTTCGCTCGCACGTGGTAGCCAAGGGCGAGACCATATCGGGCATCGCTAAGAAGTATGGCATTCCCTACGGTGAAATCCTGAAGACCAATGGCATGAGCCTGCGCGACGCCTCCCGCATCCGCCCCGGCAAGCGCCTGAACATCCCTGCGGCCGGCAAGAAATCCCGCCGCTGATAGATAAAAACGCCCCTGCAACGCGCAGACTATGAAACCGACGCTCTCTCAGGTAGCAGCCATTGTAGCCGTATGCGGTGCGCTCTGCTCATGCAAGCTCACCAAGCAGCGACTGGATTACAACTGGTTTAAGGATTCGGTCACTTCCGCACAGGACGACCAGGTAACCGTCGAGGCCGGGTCGGGGCTTACAACGCCCCCGCCCACCTCGGGGCCTGAGGTAGTGGCAACACCGGCCGCCGGCCAGCCCCGCCCGGGCTGGTGGGCTCGCAATTTCGGCCAACAGCAGAAAAAGGCAGCGAACTGGTGGAAGAACAGCGTTGTACAGGGGCAGCAGGCGCCGCAGCCCGCTACACCTGCGGCAGCACCGGCTGTAAAAGCAGCCCCGGGTGGCAGCTACACCGTGCGAAGCGGTGACACCCTCTCCGCCATCGCCACGCGCCACGGTGTCACCATGGCCGCGCTCATCAGCACCAACAGCCTCACGAACCCTGATGCCCTGCGCGTAGGCCAGGTGCTCACCATCCCCGGTGCAGCCCCCGCCGCCCCGGCAGCGCCTGCAGCCACCTCCACCCCGCCTCTTCTGCCGGCACCGGCCGTGCAGACGCATTACCCGGCAGCAGCCGATACGGCACCGCAGCCTGCGGCTACCGGCAGCGACTCCTACACCGTCAGCTCCGGCGACACACTCTCCGCCATTGCACGCCGTCACAACATCTCCATGCAGAAACTCATGCAGGCCAACGGCATGACACCTGCACAAGCGGCCAACCTGCGCATCGGCCAGCGCATTATCATACCCCGGTAACAGATAATGAAAACAACCCATATATTCACCACCGCCGTATTGTGTGGTCTGCTGGCCTCGTGCTCGTCGACAAACAACGGCGCCCAGGTACATTCTCCCCAGCCGCAGATGCTCATGCCGGGCATCTCAGCCATCAATCCGCTCACCCTCCAGGGCAAGAACCTGCCGACCTACAAGAACCCCTATCCGCAAGGCACCTACGAGCACTTCGTGGCACAGCCGGCATACCCCACCACCATGGACGACTATTGCGACGAGAAGCTGCTAGGCCAGCTCACCGCCAGCAACTCCAAGCTCATCGTCTGCCTGCCCCAGCAGCGCGCCCGCGTCTATGTGAACGGCCGCGTAGCCATGGACTGGCCGGTATCCACCGGCACCAATGGCCATGAGACCCCCACCGGCACCTTCCGCATCATCGAAAAGAAGGAAGACCACAAGTCCAACCGCTACGGCAGATTTGTCAACGCCAACGGCAAGACGACGAACTCCAACGCCGATACGTCCAACGGCATCCCCGAGGGCAACTCCTTCGTGGCAGCGCCCATGCCCTACTGGCACCGCCTCACGCTCGATGGCGTAGGCCTGCATGTGGGCAAGGTCATCCCCGGCAAGCGCCTGTCGCACGGCTGCATCCGCTCCCCGCGCAAGGCCATCAAGAAGTTCTATGAGTACAGCGTGCTGCAAATGCCCGCCTACATCTCCTGCGCGGTGGAGGACTACAACCGCGGTGGAGCTGTGCGCTCCATCGATGTGAAGTGGCGCCCCACGGGAGACTACACCGACCTGCCCCCTGCCCACCCGGCGAATCCGACCCCGGCGCCGGTGCAGCCGGCCATCCGGGAGATTCAGACCCTGTAAGCACCGGCATTTGCAGGGAACTGACATATCAATTCACACCACCGGGGCAGCGTCAGGACGGCGCAGGATTTAAGTACGAAGGACGAATTCCGAAGGACGAAGTAAGAACTAGTCGGCTACCGCTGATAAAACAAGCAAAGCCAAACTAAACTTAACGTCCTCACCAGAAAGCGCGGCACATACGCCTAAGCAAAGCATCGCTCTTCCCTGCGCCGGTAGGAGCCCAACTTCTAAAATCAGCCTTCGGAATTCGTCCTTCGTACTTTCCACTGCGCCTAACCTAAAAATTCGTCCTTCGGAATTCGTCCTTCGTACTTTCCAAACTATCATGCTTTCCCGTACTCTCCGCGCCGCCAATGCCCTGCTCTACGCCAGCTCAGTACTGCTGGTTATAGCCGCCGTCATCTACTGTGCCGTCTACAAGCAAATGCCCGCGTGGCAGCTGTGGGGAGGAATCGGCCTGAGCGTAGGCGCCGCCGCCTGGGGGCTGTACTATGTAACCCTCTGCTACCGCATCACCGCCGAGGGCGTGAGCTACCACAGCTACCTGCGCTGCCGCCGCAGCCTTCGCTGGGCAGAGCTTGACCACGCCGAGCTGGAAGAAAGTGATGCCAATGGCGTAGCCTGCTGCCGCATCACCCTATACCCGAAAGAGGGAGCTCCCCTGCGCATCAGCAGCGACGTGCTGCCCCTGGATGATGTGCAAGAGCTGTCCGACGACCTGCGCGCACAGGGACACCTGCCGCCTAAAGAAGCCGCATCCGACACCCCTTAACCCCCAATTACCCGCAACATGAAAAAGACCCTTCGCCCCTTCTTGCTCGCGGCTGCCCTACTTTGCCAGCTCGCCTGCACACAGGCACAGCAGCAAACAGCCATCATTCCCACCCTGCCTCAGAGCCGTCAATACGCCCCACATATCGTTATGCCACTGGGGGATGCCTGGGTCGGCTTCGTACACCACCGCAACGGAGACACCTACAGCTTGGAAATTGCTTTAGACCGCGATGAGCTTCCGGCAGGACATTCGGTAGAACTACAACTCATCGGCACCCCATACAGCACGGCAAGCGGCAACAAATGGGCACAGAGCATCGGCCGTGTACACAGCGTCGGCACGCACCGCTTCACCCTGAGCGAGCAAGACTTTCGCAAAAACGGCGGGCCGTATGACTACAGCATCCATTTCTCCCTGTGCAATAAAAGCGGAAAAGAGGTAGCGCAGCAAGACATGCGCCTGAACGACCACATCCCCGGCCCGGGCTGGCCAAGCTACCACGAACAGGAAAACAGCGAGCAACTGAGCAAATTACAGGAAGCCGCCAAGCAATGCAAGAGCATGCGTCTGCTGCTCGTCTACCATCACGAAGCGCCGGCAGCAATAAGCCACACCACCCCCACCGTGCTTCCCCTGAGCCGTGAAGATATTGCACGCCTGCGCGAGCTCATCTTCCGCATGCAATCGGTGAAAACCTACCTGCACCACGTTACCTACGCCTATAACCTCGAACTTCACCTACTGGGAGAAAATGGCGAAAAACTGGCTCAGGTATGCCCCTCCAACGTAACCGCCGCCCGCCACGTCAGCCCCGAAGGCGTGGCTGATATGAGCTCATACAGCCTGAGCAACGAAGACGCCGCCGCATGGTTTGCCATCATCAACAGCCCCGCTGTCAGGAAAGCTATCAAACGAGCTGTGGAAAGCAGCCGCAAACGCAAGTAAGCCGCGAATCCCCCCAATAGGCGCTTCCTCGCTTCTCTCCTGCATGTGCAATAACACCCCTATCACTCCATAATAGGGGTGATTGTTAATTTTTTTGCAAAAAAAGTCTTTTCAAACAGAAAGTTTTTTGCTATAGTCCGCGCGTCTGACCCGCAGAGAGCGCAGACGGAAGTCTGTCGGCGCGGAACCCAGACTTACCACATATATGTCTGATTACACTACACGAGTGCTGGAGCAGGTGCGCGCCAAAAACGCCGCCGAGCCCGAGTTCCTGCAAGCTGTGCAGGAGGTATTCTCCACCATTACCCCTGTACTGGCAGCGAACAAAAAATACGAGGACAACTGCATCCTTGAGCGTATCGTAGAGCCTGAGCGCACCATCATTTTCCGAGTGCCCTGGGCAGATGACAACGGTAAAATTCACGTCAACCGTGGCTACCGCGTGGAGTACAACAGCGCCATCGGCCCGTACAAGGGCGGCTTGCGTTTCCACCCCTCCGTAAACTTGGGCATTCTCAAATTCCTCGGTTTCGAGCAGATTTTCAAAAACTCCCTCACCACCCTGCCCATGGGCGGTGGCAAGGGCGGTGCCGACTTTGATCCCAAAGGCAAGAGCAATGGTGAAGTAATGCGCTTCTGCCAGAGCTTCATGACCGAGCTGCAGCGCCACATCGGGCCGGATACCGACGTACCCGCCGGCGACATCGGTGTGGGCGCCCGCGAAATCGGCTACATGTTCGGCCAGTACAAGCGCCTGCGCAATGAGTTCACCGGCGTGCTGACAGGCAAGTCCCTCAACTGGGGCGGCTCCCTCATCCGCCCGGAGGCCACCGGCTTCGGTACCGTATACTTTGCTCAGAACATGCTCGCCACCAAGGGCGACGACCTGCAGGGCAAGGTGTGTGTGGTATCCGGCAGCGGCAACGTGGCTCAGTACCTCGTGAAGAAGCTCAATGAGCTGGGTGCCAAGCCCGTGACCATGAGCGACTCCAACGGCTACATCTTCGACCCCGAGGGTATCTCCCTAGAGAAGCTGGAGTGGATTATGGAGCTCAAGAACGAGCGCCGCGGCCGCATTAAGGAGTACGCCGACGCCTTCCCGGGTGCTCAGTACTTCGAAGGCCAGCGTCCCTGGAACGTTCCTTGCGACTGCGCCTTCCCCTGCGCTACGCAGAACGAAATCAACGGTGCTGAGGCCGCCACTCTCATCAAGAACGGCTGTAAGCTCGTGGCTGAAGGCGCCAACATGCCCACTGACCTCGACGGCATCAACGCCTACCTTCAGGCCAAGATTCTCTACGGTCCCGCCAAGGCTGCCAACGCCGGCGGCGTAGCTACCTCCGGTCTCGAAATGAGCCAGAACAGCATGCGCCTGAAGTGGAGCGCTGAGGAGGTGGACGAGAAGCTCTTCGGCATCATGAAGAACATCCACGAGAACGCCTACAACCACGCTCGCGAGTACTCCCCGGACTCCGCCGGCGACTTCACCAACTACGTAGCCGGTGCCAACATCGCCGGTTTTGTGAAGGTGGCCGACTCCATGATTGACCAGGGGCTGGTATAAAGTACCATTTCACAACAGCGGGCACAGCCCGCACCGCAAACAACCCGCCATTAACACCAATGGCGGGTTGTTTGCATACCCGGAGTTGCACTCGCTCACTTCGGACTAACGTTCTATCTGTGAAATCAGCACCAGCGGCGCACATTCAAACACGCAGGAAAACGCGGTGGCGGTAGAGACACCAAAGCAACAGCCAGAGCAGCAGCAGACTAAGGGTAGCATGCACAAAAGCGGCCGCCACAGCGGGCTGAGCTAAGCCGGCGAGGCCGTAGATAAGCGGGTGAGCCAGCCCCCACCAGATGCTATGCCCATGCGGCCCGTGCACCTCGGTAAGCAGATAGGCCAGCAGCGCATTGCACCCCACCACCTGCAAGGGGTAGGCCAGGCGAGCAGCCACGGTACCGCAGCAGTCGAACACCAGGTGAAAAAGCCCCAGCAGCAGGATACACCAGCCACCGGCCCAAAGCACACAAGTTGTTGTATAAATATGCTTTATCAGCGGGGTATCCCGTTCCAGCAAGGCGGCGCCCGCCAGACAAAGCACCCCGGCCAGACTAAGAATCCCCACAGCTCTCCACCCACGGCGCGAGGCAATAATCTGCCCACACATACACCCCATGAGGGTGAGCGCACCAAAGGAAAGGGAGGTCAGAATCCAGCTGTAGGGTGTGCCATCCTGCCAACGCCCCTGCAACAGATGGTCGAGGTAGATGGCCAGGTTCTGATGCGGCTCAAACAGCCCACCGGGCTGCCCGTTAAAAGGCACGAAGCGCAACAGTGCCCAATAGCTTACCATACAAAGCACACACACCGCCAACTGCACCCGCAAATGAGGACTGCACATGAGCACCACTGCCGCAATGAGGTAGCCCTCCGCGATGGCTTGCAGGGTATTGCAGAACAAACTCATCCCCTCAGGCCGAGCGCTTGCCAGACCTCCCTGCACCAGCATACCCAGCACAAAGAGAAGCACCACGCGCCGCACCACACGCCAAGCAGTCCGCAGGCGCCAGGCGTTGCCCCCCTTTTGACGATATTTCGCAAAGGCAAAAGGCATACTGGCACCTGTGATAAAAATGAAGAGCGGCATCACCAAATCCCAACAGGTGAATGCCCCACCCCACTCCGCATGCCTGAATTGTTGCATGAGCCAGGTCGGAACGCCCTCACCGCCCTGCCACTGTAACAACAGGTGCAGCACCGTTGCGCCGCCGCACAGCAGCAGCATATCAAACCCACGCAGGGCATCTATACTCACAATTCGGTTCATCCTTCGTTACCTGATTCGGAACATTTATGAAAAGTTCGGCTCGCACCAACCGGCAGCAGGGAGTCGCTTTCGAGCGTCTTTCCCCTGCCCGCCGGCATGCGAGCCGACTGTTGATTTTTACCTCAGCGTACAGCTATCAGTGCACATCGCAAGTACCCTCCATCGCCACGATATCGAAGGGTGCAAGCTTAATCTCGATGGGGGTATCCACATCGATAGGCTTGTCCATAATAGGCAGCCTGGTCTGGTCGGCAAAGGAGCTGCGCAGCGTCACCGTGCCTTTCAGGGTCGGCGGCACATCCAGAATCCGGCGCAGGGTACCCTTGAGCACCTTCTCATTCTTAGAAGAGTTGCGCAGAGACAGGGTGCACTTGGTCTTATTCCAGGCAGCCCAGCCATAGATATCGCCGTCTTTCTTCTTTTTATCCCAGGGGTTACCGCCTACCCAGTGCGTATCGTCCAGCACATCGGCATTCCTGCGCACCCAAGCAATGCAGCTAGCCAGCTCATCCCAGAGCACGCCGCCCTGCTTGTTCATGATGTCGGAATCCACGTAGATTTCCTGCAAGCCGGAGCCATTGGTAAAGGCTGTGCGCATTTCCTTAACGCAGTTGGCGGGATCCTGGCTCATGACGCGGGGCGGGCCATTCTTGGTGATGATGGTACCGTGAATCATGAGGGCATTGATAGGGCAAAGCGGAGCCCCCTCTACGAACACCTCATGCACCAGACGATCACGATATGTAATCCAGCGGTCGCGAGCATCCCCCGCGTTGCCCACCTGGTCGAAGTCATTCTCCTGGCGCCAGATGGAATCTGCATACATAAACCAGAACGGGCTGGCCCAGGTACCCACCGTGGTGTTGAGGTAGATGTCGGGGCGAGCTTCGCGCAGGGCTGTCAGCACACGCAGAATGCCCTCAGCATCCTCCAATGCGCCCGGCCCCTTGGCATGGAACTTGGTGGAAATGCCATCGAACTTGAAGTAGCGCATATCGTAGTTCTTCACCATGTACGCGCAACGCTCCACGAAAGCGTTGAAGTAAATGGGGTTAGAGAGCTCGAAGTTTGCGATACGGTTCTTGGGGTGGGTCTTGTTCCAGTGGGCAATACGCATGCGCTTGCTGGCACCGTACCCCCCCACAGGCCCCAGCCAGGTACCCAGGCCGCAATCCATGGAGGTAGACACCTCATTGAGCTTGGCAAAGCCATTCGGGAAACCGACGTGGAAATCCCACAGGCTATTGAAATCATCCCAGCCGTCATCGATCACGAACGCGTCAATCTTCACGCCGCGCTTCTCGAAAAGCTCCTTCTTCCAAGTATTGAGAATACCAAGGGAAATCTCTTCGCTCGTACGCTTACGGGGGTCAGCATAGTCATGCACGACGATACCCACCTCATACCAGTCATTGTAATGCACCATCGTACGATAGGGCACAGGTTTCTCGCGCTCCAGATAGCACAGGAACGAACGGCGCTGCTGCTCGGGGGCAAACAGGCCAATCACAGAGTTCACCTTCCAGGGAGTCTCGGGCAGCAGCTTGGCCTTGCGCACCCAGCTGCCACGCACCATATCTTCTGGTACCACATCGGAAACCTGCTCCTCGGGGTTACCCATGGCGAGAGAGAGCGAGATGCGCCCGCTGCTCGTCACCGGCTCCGTTTGCTTCTCCACCCAGTAGCGCAGGTGGTAGGTGCCGGCCACAGGTACCACCATGTGGTACTCAGCGCCATCAGACTTATGCCCCGTATAACCGGGATGCACATCCTCGGCAATCACCTGCCCCGCAGTGGTCACAAGCTGTACGGCCACGATATTGAGGCGATTATTACCGCGCTCATATTCAAAATCCACCTTCAAATCACCGGGCTCCAGGAAGTTCACCGGCCCCTCCGCCACCAGCAGGTCGCGTACCACCGGGCCGGACGTGGCATCATACTTCTTGCCGTAGACGGGGTGGAAGCTCTCGGGCACGGCAAACACGCTGCCGAACATGCCGGGGGTCCAGCTCTCAGGGCTCCATGCATCTTCCTTGCCGCCGCCATGCTGCCCCACTGACATGACAGACATCGGGGTCTCGAGCCCCATGAACAGCTTATCCGTCACCACGACCGTACCATTCGTCGTATTGCCGGAGACGGAGGGAATCCCCCCTTCAGCCGTCGGCACTACCTGCAGCGGTGTAATCGTGTTGAAGGACACCGGCTTGCCAGCCGACTTAAGCACATACTCCTGGCGCAGATAATGTGAGCCATCTCGCAACACCGCCTGCCACTCTACCGAAAATGAACCGTCAGGCGCCGTGAAAGTAGCAGCGACCGCCTTGCCGTCCAGCTTTTCGGAGATAGTCGTCGAGGCTGCATCGCCCGCCAGCTCCACCACTCTCGGGGCGAATACCGTCATATTGGCAGAGCTCAGCTCCGTTTTGTCGGCCAGAGTTATGCTGAAGACGGGAGCACCGCCTTTTACCAGCAGAGTACCATCGGCTGCCTTCAGCCCGCCAAAGGTTACACCACCCTTTTCATACACAAAATCAGCGCTCAGCACATCGTTGCCCACCGTATAGGTGCTGCCGCTCACTGCCGCTGTCGCCTTGCCCGGTGCCGCACCGGGGTACTCTACAGCCGCAGCACTCATTCCGGCCACCGCTGCCAACAGAGAAATGATAAATAAATTGTTGCGCATATCAAAACACAGTTTGGTATCTTTCACCACTCTACCATATTCGCCGCCCCGGAGCAAGCAGATTCAGCAGCCCCGCTTTCTTTTTTTTTCATCACCATCTCCCAAAAATTAAAGAAAAGTTAATAAAATAAAACAAAATATCAGATAAGACTTGCCTAAAAGTTGGAAGTGTGCTAAAATACGCGCGTACCGTTTCGACTCACATATATGAGATATGTATCAGCACTGCTGCTTTCTGTGCTCACGCTGCTGCTGTTCGGGTGTTCGCAACAGCAGATGCGACAGAATGCATATACGCCGCGCTACGTGTACCGCGAGGGTTACACTGCGTATGTGCTGCGTGATGGTAGGGCCGTAGCACCACGCAAAGCCCCGGCGCGTATTAAGCGCGTCATTGCCGCAGGTAATAAGATTATCAACAAGCCGTATCGCCGAGGTGGCGGTCACGGGCGCCACCATGACTCCGGGTATGATTGCTCGGGGGCCACATCATTCATTCTTCGCGAGGCAGGCCTACTGCACCACAAAGCCCACCCGACCAGTTCGACCTACCTGCATTGGGGGAGGCCGGGCTTTGGCAAGTGGCTGACAGTGTACACCAAACGCGGCCATGTGTTCGTCATCGTGGCGGGCATACGGTTCGACACCTCCGGCAGCGGGCGCGGGGTTGGGCCCCGCTGGTATACCACGCCACGCCGTTGCGGTGGTTTTTATGTTCGGCACATACCGGACTATTAAAAGCCCGCCTCCCGAAGTCGAGATACACATTCAACCAAATCCTTAAAGATGAACGCAGAAAACGAACGTAATCACGGCACCCAGCGCATAGACGGCATCATGCTGGCCTGGGGGCTGGAAAACCATGACCTGGTGGACGTCAGTCTGGAACAACTGACGCACAAGCAAGTACAGAAAGCTCGCCAGGGGCGCCAGTTAACCCTGAAGATGATGCAGAAAGTGGCTCGCGCGCTCAACGTAGCCATCTGGGAGCGTCTGGAGGAAGAGCAGCGGGAGCTGTACTACGAGTACATCCACCGCGACCTGTTCTCCTATGCCAAGGGCTATACGGCTGACTGGCAGGATCCCAACGCCGCCCTGATACCGCAGCAGCAGGCCTGACCCCATGCCTCTGAGCGTAACAGAGCTGGTAACCCGCCTGAAATTTGCCGTTGAGGGACAAGTGGGCGAGCAGCGGGTGGTGGGAGAAATAGGCTCCTGCAAACCGGCAGGCAGCGGGCATATCTACTTCACCCTCAAAGACCGCACGGCACAGCTGCAATGCGTGCTCTACCGCTACCAGGCGGCCATGTGCCGAGTGCGGCTGCGCGAGGGCTTGCAGGTAGAGCTCACCGGCCGCGCCACCGTGTGGGAGGGGCGTGGCTCGCTTCAATTTATCGTCAACAGTGTGAAGGAAGCCGGTATCGGCAGCCTGCAACAGCAGTTCGAGGAACTGAAGCGACGCCTCGAAGCCGAAGGGCTCTTCTCGCCAGCGCGCAAGAAAGCGCTCCCGGCTTTCCCGCGCTCCGTCGGCCTCATCACCTCCCCCACCGGAGCCGTGATACAGGACATGCGCCACAGGCTGGAAAGCCGCGCCCCGTGGATGCAAGCCTACCTGCTGCCCGTACAGGTGCAGGGCAAGGGCGCCGAACTGGGCTTAGCCGAAGCCATACGCCGCTGGAACGAGCCGGAGAAGTACAATCTGCCGGCAGTGGACTACCTCATCATCGCCCGTGGCGGCGGCTCGTTGGAAGACCTGTGGTGCTTCAACGAAGAAGTACTGGCGCGAGCCATAGCGGCCAGCCGCCTGCCGGTAGTGAGTGCTGTTGGGCACGAAACGGATTTTACGATAGCGGATTTTGTGGCCGATTTGCGAGCGCCGACCCCCACAGCCGCCATCGAGCTCACCACGCCCGATGCCGCCGTACTCAGCCGCCGGCTGGAGCAGATAAACACCACCCTGCACCGCAGCCTCAGCCGCGCCCTGCAAACGGCCAATCTGCGCCTGCGCGTTGTACAGCAGGGCGCACTGGGGCAACCCCTGCGGGCACTTGCCCCCTTTGCCCAAAGGCTGGATGAACAGGAGGCCGCCCTGCAAGCCGCCGCCCACGACAAAACCACCGCCACCGCTGCCCACCTGGGTGAACTCTCCGCCCGCATTTCCGCCCGCGCTCAACTGCCGCGCCTCGCAGCCGCCCGCAGCACGCTGGAGGCCACCGAGCGCCGCCTGAGCGCCGCCGCAGCAACGAGGCTCAGCCAATACCGCGCCTCCTTACAGATACACAGCGCGCAGATCGATGCCGCCAACCCGCAGCGCGCACTGGAGCGAGGCTTCGCCCTCATTCACACCCCCGAGGGACGCCTGGCTCGCAGCACCGCCGACCTGCCCCCCGGCAGCGAAGCCACCCTCCGGCTTGCCGACGGCAGCAGAAGCGTCCGAATCACCCGCTAACACCCCTTCCCGTTATGCTGACCGCACTGGCACCGATGCAGGATGTGACAGACCTGGCCTTCATGCGCACCCTGGCGCGCATAGGCTCCCTGCCGGACCTGTTCGTCACGGCCTATTTTCGCAGTACCCCCACCACCTGCGCCATAGCCGATGCCAACCTGCGCTGCATCCGCGAAAACGAGACAGGCGTCCCCATTCTGGCACAGCTGGCCGGCAGCGAACCCGCTGCCCTGGTGCGCGATGCCGAGTGGCTGATGAGTCTGCCCATAGCCGGCATCAACCTCAACGCAGGCTGCCCATCACCCCTGGTCAACCGCCACGGCGCAGGCGCAGGCCTGCTGCGCGATCTGCCGCGTCTCCATAGCGTTCTGCAAGCCCTGCGGGCAGTGGTACCCGCCGGACAATTCAGCGTCAAATTCCGCAGCGGCTGGGAATCCCCCGCCGAATTACCGGCGATACTCGATACCATAGCTGCCGCCACCCCTGATTTGGGCATCATCCACGGCCGCACCCGCCGCGACCTCTACGCCGCCGGCACCGTGCGCCCCGAAACCGTGCAGCAAGCAGTGAAGCGCCTGAACTGCCCTGTGCTGGGCAACGGCGACATCACCACCCCCCAACAAGCCCGCCAATGGCAGGCGAATATCAGCCCGAGCGGTGTCATGATAGGCAGGGGAGCCGTGCGCAACCCATACATCTTCCGCCAAATACGCGGCGGCGCCGCGCCGAATGCCGACGATATGCGCACCTATTTCGAGGCACTTATTGAGGAAACGGATCACATTCTTCACACCAAACGCACCCCTGCCGGCCACTGCAACCGCATGAAAAAATATCTGGCATTTTGTTATGCGGATTTCACCCCGGAACAGGAATACGCCCTGCGCCGCTGTACCGATATGGACGCCATGCGCCGCATTCTGCTTCAGTAAAATGTTTATGAAGCAACAATAACAGGGCTCCAACAGTTTGAAATCTGAAAAGATGTTAAAAAAACTTGACAATTCGACAGATAACGTGCATAAAAGACACACGCACGCGCAAGCGCCGCAAGAACGAACCGAAACGACTGAATGAAGAAAACACAAATCATGTTGGCTGCCACGGCAGCCCTGCTCGCAGCCTGCACCACCGGCAACGACCTGGCCGCCATGGCCCGGGGCGGTTATGCTTTCCGCCCCAAGCGCATTAAGATTGACCCCCACAAGGCAGTTTCCCACGGCTACTGGGACCGCCCTGCCGACCTTGAAGGCGAGCACCTTATCGTCATCGACACCCAGCTCCAACAGGCTAAATACTACATTGCCAACCAACAGGTAGGCAGCAGCACCATTTCCTCCGGCAAAGCCGGCCACGGCACCCCCGCCGGCACCTTCAAGATTCTCAGCAAGGATGAAGACCACAAGTCCTCCACCTACGGCAGCGTTGTGGATGCCGCCGGTAACACGCTGATAGCCGATTACACCAAGGGGCAACCCATGCCCGTCGGGGGTATCTACAAAGGCGCGGACATGAACTTCGGCATGCAGATTACCAACACCGGCATCTGGATGCACGAGGGCTATGTGACCGCAGCCCCCGAAAGCCACGGCTGCATTCGCCTGCCGCGCGACATGGCCAAGATTTTCTTTGACAACACCCCCGTCGGCACGAAGGTTGTCATTAAGTAAGCCTTTAAACCAACATATAACGACATGAAACGAGCCTCCATCTCTCTCAGCGCTCTGGCTTGCCTGCTCACCCTCATCGCGGGCAGCTCCTGCGTGCAGCAAGCTCAGGTTGCCCCGGCACCGGCTGTAGTCGCGCCGGTAGTTGATGCCTACGAGCTCTTTGTCCGCTCCCACAGCAAATACCCCGCCACCATGGCCATTTACCGCAACCGGGAGCTGATGAAAAAAGCCACGTCCTCCAGCCCCATTTACATCTGCCTTTCACAGCAGCGCGGGCGTCTGTATGTCGATGGACAAGTGGCTGCCGACTGGCCTGTCTCCACCGGCACCGCCAGCCGCCCCACCCCGACCGGGTCTTTCCGCGTATTGGAAAAGAAGCGCTCCTACAGGTCGCGCACTTGGGGTAGAATGTACAGCGCCGAAGGCCGCTGCGTCAACAGCAATGCCGATGCCCGCCGCGGTATCCCTGAAGGAGCACGCTTTGTGGGTGCCAACATGCCCAACTGGCAGCGCCTTACGGGCTCCGGTATCGGCATGCACACCGGCAAGGTACGCGCCGGGCAGCGCCTGTCCCACGGCTGCATCCGCACCCCCGGGGTGATGGCTCGCGAGCTGTTCAGCATTACTTCCGTGGGTACACACGTCACCGTGACCTCGGGTGTGGAAAGCTGCTATCCCAGCTTCCACGCGACCTCTGAGCAGATTGAGCAGGCAAAGCTTACCGCCAAGAAGCCGGCAACCGCCGCTGCGACGCCTGCTCCCATTGCCTCCTCCCCGAGCGAATCGGCCACCGTTTCACAGAATCAGCCGACGGCTGCCCAGCAACAGCCCGGCGCCAACGTGCACCGTTACGAGGCATTCCCGCCCGTGAGATTCTGATATCGGGCACTTCTGCCAGCATATTTCACAGGCCGCGCCCCACACAGGAGCGCGGCTTTTTCTGTTTTTTTCGCTTATTTTTCCCAATGGCGGAGTGTTTAGTTTCAACGAGCTGAGGGGCTGCAACCTTTTGCGCTTGCCATCTGCCAAATGCCGTGATATAATACCGACTCACCACTAAAAACCAAGATATGAACGCTATACCGAATGTACTGGCCGGGCGCTATGCGTCTGATGCAATGAAAGCCATCTGGTCCGCCGAGGGTCGCATTGTGCTGGAGCGAGAGTTCTGGATTGCCGTCATGAAAGCCCAGAAAGACCTGGGGCTGGACATACCGCAGGAAGCCATCGACGCCTACGAACAGGTAAAGGGTAACGTCAATATCGAAAGTATCAACAACCGCGAGCGCATCACCCGCCACGATGTGAAGGCTCGCATCGAGGAGTTCTGCGACCTGGCAGGCCACCAGCACATCCACAAGGGCATGACCAGCCGCGACCTGACGGAGAATGTGGAGCAGCTGCAGGTGTGGCGCAGCATGCAGATTATCCGCGACAAAGCCGTGGCTGCGCTGGACCGCATGAGCCGCCATGCTGCCGCCTGGCGCGATGTGGTATTTGCCGCCCGCACCCACAACGTAGCAGCACAGGCCAGCACCATGGGCAAGCGCGTGGCTATGTTCGGCGAGGAGCTGCTGCACTGGGCTCACGCTTGGGTCAGCATGATGGAGCGCTACCGCGTGCGCGGGCTCAAGGGCGCCGTAGGTACCCAGCTCGACCAGCTTTCTCTCTTCGGTAAGAATCCGGATACCGTGCGCGAGCTCGAAGAGCGCATCTGCGCCCACCTCGGCATCGCTACCAAGTGGGCCAACGTAGGACAAGTGTACCCCCGCTCGCTCGATTTTGAAATCATCTCCGGCCTGGTAGGCCTCTCCAGCGGCCCGAGCAGCTTCTGCAAGACTTGGCGCCTGATGGTAGGCCACGAGCTCTGCACCGAGGGCTTTGCCAAGGGACAGACCGGCTCCAGCGCTATGCCTCACAAGCAAAACCCGCGTTCCTGCGAGCGAGTCAACGGCTTCCATGCCATCCTGAAAGGCCACCTGAGCATGATTGGCGGCATCATCGGCGACCAGTGGAACGAAGGCGACGTATCCTGCTCCGTGGTGCGCCGCTGCGTCCTGCCCGATGCCTTCATGGCCGCCGATGGCCTCTTTGAGACGTACCTGACGGTGATGGACCAGATGGGTGTGTACGAGCCGGTGATTCAGACAGAGCTGAACCGCTACCTGCCCTTCCTGATGACCACCACCATCATGATGGCTGCCGTGAAGCGCGGCGTGGGACGCGAGGAGGCTCATGAGGTGATTAAGGAACACGCCGTTGCCGTATCGAACGAGCTGCGCAGCGGCACCATCGCCACCAACGACCTGCTGGACCGCCTGGGCGCCGACAGCCGCCTGAAGCTTACCCGCGAGGAAATTCAGGAGATTTATGACGCCAATGCCGGCGACACCGGTATGGCAGCCAACCAGGTGGACGCCTTCTGCGCTATGGTGCAAGAGCTGGCAACAGCTTACCCCAATGGCGTAGGGTATACCCCCGGGGCCATTCTGTAAATCAGCATTCGGAGACATGGCGGACGCAAAGGAACAGGTATTGTTTGAAAACGAAGCTTACAAACTCACTGACAGTAAGCTCATTCAGGCAGACCTGACAGCAGAGCTGGAGGGTATCGGCAAACTCGTTATCACCCGCAAGGGTGAGCGCCGCGAAGTTTGCATACCGGCATTGCCGGCCGGCTGCGTCGGTATGCGCAGCAACCTGCCGGTGCTGACCGCCATGTACAACCTGGCCGTGCATGAGCTGCATGCCAACGTGCAGCCCGATGGGCGCATGCTGGCCGGTGCCAACTGGAGCACGGTGTGGACACGCGATATCGCGTACGCTGCCACCCTCGGAGCCGGCATTGTGGCGCCCGAGGCCGTGCGCGCCAGCCTCATGTCGCGCGTGAAAGACGGCGTGGTGATGCAAGACACCGGCACAGGTGGCGGCTGGCCCATATCCACCGACCGCGTTGCCTGGGCTATGGGTGCCTGGAGTCTGTACCAGGCCGAGGGCGACCCCAAGTGGCTGGAATACTGTATCCCGGTACTGCAAGCCACGCTGGCGCAGGATGACGGCATCATGCCCGCACGCACGCCGCTGCGCTCAGGCGAAACGTCTTTCATTGACTGGCGGGAGCAAAGCTACCCGGACTGGATGACACCGGCCGACATAGGAGCCTCGTACGCCTTTGGCACCAATGTCCTGCATTACACAGCCAACCTGATAGTAGCGCGCATGCTCACCGAGCTGGAGCGCACGGACGAAGCCGCAGCCTACAGCCGGCGAGCGGAAGCGCTGGATGAAGCCATTGAGCAGACATTCTGGAGCAAGGCCAACAACCAGTACAGCATGATGCGCACCCCGGACGGCTGCCCGGATGACCGCACCGATGCCCTGGCAAACGCTCTGGCTGTCATCAGCGGGCTGGCCGGCGACCACGCCGAGCGCGCCATGAACGGCCTGCGCCGCAGCCCTTGGGGCACGCCCGTGTTCGCCCCCTACAAATCCGGTACGCCGGAAGCCTACCACAACCGCGCAGTGTGGCCGTTTGAGGAAGCCTTCGTTCTGCTGGCGCATGCCGAGCTGCGAGACCCGGTGGGGGCTCGCTTCTCCATGGCAAGCATCCTGAGAGCCGCCATGGCGTTCGGCACCAACAAGGAAAATTTCCGTGCAGAAACGGGTGAAGCAGCCGAAACGCTCCAGAACTCAGACCGCCAGCTGTGGAGTGTAGCCGGCATGCTGGGGCTTTTCTACTACGGGCTTTTCGGCATCCAATACGAGCACGACAACCTAGTGTTTGCTCCCTGCGTCCCCCGCAGTTTTGCGGGTAGCCATTGGCTCACCAACCTGCATATACGCGACATGGTGCTTACCGTGCGCATCAACGGGTACGGCACCGATATCTGCTCCGTACGCATCAACGGCAAGGCCGGCTCACCCATCATCCCGCTCGATACCACAGGCAATCTGCAAATCGAAATCGAGCTCATGCCGGTAGACGATGAAGAACCCGAACCGGATTACCCCAAGGCACAGGAAGACCTGCCCGAACCGGAATGGGATGCCCCCACCCCCGGCCGCCTAAGCTGGCTGCCGGTGCCGGGAGCCACAGAGTATTATATCTTTGCCAACGGCAAGGCGCTGGGTGCCACACCCGAGTGCTCCTTTGCCGTATCCCGCCCCGCCCCCTTCTGCACCGAATACCGCCTGCAAGCCGTGAATCGCAGCAACGCCAGCAACCTGAGCCGCCCGTGGGTAAGCTGCGAACCCGGTGCCCGCATCCTCCTGCAACCGACCTTGATTGGCAACGATGAGGCGGAATATGAAGTCGAAAACCGGCAGGCCTGGCTGGACACTCGCCCCTGCACAGAACGCCTCCGTTACGAAAGCGTGACACTGG
Organism: Akkermansia sp.; assembly: GCA_030535795.1. Classification (GTDB taxonomy): domain Bacteria; phylum Verrucomicrobiota; class Verrucomicrobiia; order Verrucomicrobiales; family Akkermansiaceae; genus Akkermansia. Next base: position 3,530 of record JAUNRE010000025.1, on the reverse strand, counting down.
CAGCAGGCACCTACGAGCTGCGCATCCAATACAGCAATGCCACGGCAGCCCTGAGCGATGGTGATACCTGTGCCCTGCGCGAGCTTCTGGTGGACGGCGAGCCTGCGGGCATCATCCCCCTGCCTCACAATACCAACGCCGGCAACTGGGAATGCTACTCGCTTACAGCCGCTGTCCCGCTTGCGCTCAAGAGCGGGCGGCACACATTTGAGCTGCGCTACACCCCTGCCACTTGCGCCAACGCCAACGGCCGTCTGAACCAATGCATGGTGCGAGCTATTGAGCTGACCCGCCGCGCCTGATTCTCCTCTTCTCACCCAGAACACATAACCACAGAATAACAGCCATGACACTACTCCCGCCGCAAACACCTCGCCAAATGCTGTTCGCGCAGGCTCGAAATATCACCTATTTCACCATCCTTTGCCTTTTTGTTTTGATACTGTGGAAATTAGCCGAGATGCACTCCACCGATTTCGTAGCCGAAGGCGGCGTTTTGGAAAACATGCAGTTGGGAATATTGCTCTTAACCTCATTGATCTTCGGCATACAGGCCATCTTCAACAAGATTCACCGCCCGGTGCTTTTGCTGCTGGCGTCACTTACAGCGGCTGCGGTCATCCGCGAGCTCGATGCTTTCTTCGATGACTTCCTGCCGATTATCAGCTGGAAGTTCTGCTGGCTCTTGCCCATCTCCGCCATCATTTACAACATCCGCCGCGGCAAAGCAGCGCTGGATACCCTCATTTCCTTCCAGCGCAGTAACTGCTTTACCATGCTGGTCACAGCAGCTATCATTATCATCCCCATCGGGCAGATTCTGGGGCACCGCAGCTTCCTGAACGACATGCTGGAGCATCCCGGTGTTAACACCTACCTGTTACGCCGTATCATGGAGGAGCCCATTGAGCTGATGGGCTACCTGCAAATTCTTCTCGCCAGCATCGAGTTCTACATTGAAGCTCAGCTGAGAAAGAAGCACTGATATGCTTGCAGCCAGACCACTTCTTCTCCTTGCGGGGGTGCTGCTACTGCTCACGGGATGCTACCCGGCACAGGTGCAGTACCCATACAGCAGCGCCATTGTGCAGCGCCGAACCACCCTTCAGGACAACCTGCTGGCGCTGCTGCCGGAAGCGCAGCGTAAGCAACCGGAGGCAAAGGAAGAAGCCAAGTGGCTGGCCGATACCGCCTATAAAGCTTCAGCCGCTATCTCGCGCGTCAACAACTCCAACTTTCCCGGCTGGGCCGGTAACGCCCTCATCAATGCCTGGATGCAGGATCGCGGCCTCTGCTGGCACTACCAGCACGACATGTACCGCGAGCTGCGCCGCCGCAAGCTCAGCTACTTCCGCATCGGGTGCTGTGTGCGCGACCACACCAAGCTCACGGAACACAACTGTGTCTACATCGCCGCGGCAAATGACGTCTGGCCACGCGCCTGGGTGCTGGATGCCTGGATGTGGAACGGCCGCCTCAAGGTCAACAGCGCCTGGTCGCTCGACAAGAGCGACTGGAACGACCTGCCGGATATCTGCCTGATGCTCTCGCTGTACTACCCGGAGGAACACCCCTACCCCTCAGAACACTGGTTCAGTGTGCGTTGCGACGACGGGAACTACCTCATCTCCTCCGCCAACAAAGCACGCCGCTCGCAGCAATACCGCCGCATGTATGAAAACATACAGCGGGGGCAGAAAGAACACCCCGGCAAGCTGACGAATTACTGACGCACATGGGCGCCGCACTGCCGGATTTTCGGCTTGAAAAAAACGCGCCATTGTGACAGAATGCGGCGCAACCCATGCCACGTTCCCGTTCCACCAGCATCGAATCCAATATCACCGCCACACTTGCCACACTGAGCATTGCCTTGGCTACAGCCGTGTTGCTCCCCTCCTGCCAGCGTGCACCCATGGTGAACTACGCCCTCACCGAACAGGTGGTGCAGCGCCGCAGCATCCTTGCCGGGCAGCTGGAAGAACTCCTCCCCCTTGAACAACGCAAGCTGCCGGAAGCCAAAGCCGAGGCACGCTGGCTGGCAGATACCGCCTACAAGGCATCCGTGAGCATTTCGCGCCTCAACCAGCCCCTGCTCTGGCCGGCCTGGATGAACAACCGCCTTGTCAACGCTCCCTTCAACATCCGCGAGCGTGGGCTCTGCTGGCACTACCAGCATGATTTGTACCGCGAGCTGCGCCGCCGCAAACTGCAATTCTTCAGCCTCGGTTGCTGCGTGCGCGACAAAGGCCGAGGCTCGGAGCACAACTGCGTATACGTCACTGCCAAGGGAAGCAGCTGGCCGGCTGCCATCACCCTGGATGCCTGGCGCAAGAATGGCCGACTGGTCGCCTACACCGCTGCGGAGTTGGCGGATGAAAAATGGGAGGACAGCCCGGACATGGCAAACCAGCTCAGCCTCATTTACCCCGAGCAGCATACCTACCCCCTGGAGCATTGGGCGATGGTCAAAAGCGGTAAAAAGTGGAACGATTACGTCCCCACCTGGCTGGATTCCGGGCGCTATAGCCGCCAGGGCAAAATCATGTATGCCAATATGTACCGAGCTCTGCGCGCCCGTGGCGGCAAGCTGACGGACTATTAGGCCGAGATACGAATTTCGAGTTTTTTGAGTTCGGCTTACGACTCACAGTGAAGAACACGCCCACCGGGCGTGTTGATGGAGGCCCTGCGCCGCCGAACTTCTAACTCGTAACTCGAAACTCGTCATTCGTCACTGAAAAAAGTTACGGCTGCAAGCGCTCAATCTCCCAAGAACCATCCGGCTGCAGCGTGTACATGAAGCGGTCATGCACGCGTCCGGGGCCGCCCTGCCAGAACTCCATGTGGTGGGGCACAATGCGGTATCCGCCCCAGAAATCCGGCAGCGGCACCTGCCCCTCCGCAAACTTGCGCTTCAACTCGGCCAGCTTCATCATCAGCAACTTACGCGTTGAGATAACCTGGCTCTGGTGCGACACCCACGCCCCCAGCTGGCTCTCGCGCGGCCGCGACAGGAAGTACTTCAGCGTCTCGGCTCGAGATATCTTCTCCGCTCGCCCGTAAACAATAATCTGGCGCTCCAGAGTAACCCACGGCAAGAGCATGCAGATTTCGGGGTTGCTGTCCAGCTCCCTCGCCTTGCGGCTCGTATAGTTGGTGAAGAACACATACCCGCGGTCATCATAATACTTGAGCAGCACTGTGCGCAGAGACGGCCGCCCATCGGGCGTGCTGGTTGCAATGCTGATGGCATTGGGTTCCGGCACCTCAGCCTTGAGCGCCTGCTTAAACCAGCGGTCAAACTGCTCAAAGGGAGAAGCCGCCAAATCCTCGCGGTGCAAGGTATCCTTCAGGTATTCCTCTCGAAACGCAGATAAATCCATACCCCTACTATACCACCGCCCCTCCCCGGGAGCAAGCCATTTGCTTCATGTGGCACAAAAAAACTCCGGGGCTTTCACCTCGGAGTTTCTTTCACATCCCCACGCGGATTCGAACCGCGGTTCTATGACTGAGAATCATATGTC
>JAUNRE010000104.1 GCA_030535795.1 Akkermansia sp. | reverse complement strand
ATGGCTCGGTTCCAGCATTTTTTTATATGGGTCAACTCTTTTTCGCCTCTTACCCAAAAGCTCCGTGAAACAATGGCGATAGAACCGTTCTTTCACACGGATTGTCAATGTTTATGGTGATATTTCGAAGTCGCTCATTCTGTCACCTCTGGTTCTCTGGGGACCTTTTTCTTTTTTGGTGGAACAGTGGCGGTCGCCCTCAAAAGGGCTCTGAATTAGGCTTGCAATCGCTCGCAAATTTCTGTTTTGAGTTTTTAGAGGTGCCCTATATATTAATTTCAACGAAACAATCGATAAATATCTGTTTAACTGTTTTTTTATCGAGATTATCTATCGATTTCTGTTCCCAACAACACAACGTAAATGGTATAGAATAAACAGACCCCAATAAGTTTAGCGAAGACGAATCTTCGATATATACTGGTTCATCAAAAATTAAGGCAGAAACTATTAAACTCGTTCCTTTTTTTGTTTGGATGGATAATCTTGGATACGAAGCGGTTCCATCTGTATGTGTAAAATCTGGAACATTTTCTGATATTAACTCCGTTGAGTTAATGTTTGCTGAACCTACTTTTACAACTGCTGCATTTATCGTACGTATCTGGTTGGAATCGTGCTGCTCTACATCTATCACAGTATATATATATTCTGGCCAATTTTCCTCATTAACAGAAGTTCTAACCAATAGTGAGCGGATGCTGCCTTTATTTTCAACAAAAACAATCTGTGATGTTGTATTTTTTTTTACAGAAAGGTGCGGAAAATCTAAAGCAGCTGATGCGCATGCCATCGAAAACAAAAAAAACAGGACTACACTCTCCACTCTTTTAATTAAGCATATACAATACCTAAATGCTTTTCTTTTATTAGATTTGAAAGTATTTATGCTATTGGAGGTTTTAATAAAAGGAGCCACATTCATTGTAATCAGAATATAATAGAATCTTTATCTTAAAACAATCTTTATTTTTTCTATGACACAAAAATTACCCTTATTCATTGTATTTGTAGATATGGGGACTTCTATTTAGTGAATAGCCTTCGGCATGGGGAGAGTAACGCTCAATTTGTTGAGCCCGGCGACATCGGTTTTGATGGAGTTTTTCATTTTCTACTTATATAAGCGTTTCAGGAGTGATTCTTATTCGTCTTTTTTGTGATTTTTTCAGATTTTTCCGATTCTAGCAGATTAAAGTTCGGTTGGAAATGCTAAATCATGAATTCTGCCCGACTTTTTAGAAGTCCCCACGAGAATGAGGCAGAATAAGCTTTATTCTAGATAAAGTCTAAAATAGTTAGAATCTCCTTTAATTTTCGCGACAATGATAATATCATTATTTTTTTCAAAACTTACAATATTCTGACAATTATGGGAAAAGTACAATTTAACAGTATACATTTTATCATTATGATTTTCGTACAGGGTTTCTACGCCGATTGTGTAATGATAATCATTAGCCAATATGGTTTGATATAATTCCTGTATGTTATCACTTTGTTCTTTATTCGAAGCATTGATTTTTCTTTTAAAATCATTAATAGCCTTCCTGCAATTTTCGCATTTTTGGCATTTGCAGGAATCTAATAAAAAAGAACCGATCAATAAAAAAGAAATATAAAAAGCTCTTCTAAAAATATAATGGAAATAATTTTTCATAACTCGTTGGCTTAATTAATGAAGACCTCTATTTAGAGAATAGCCTTCGGCAGGGGGAAAATAACGCTTAGCTTTTTGAGCCCGGCGATATCGATGTTGATGGAGTTTTTCATTGTTCTACTTATATAGGCGTTTCTGAAGTGGTTATTGTTCGTTATGTTGTGTTTTTTATCCGATTTCAGGGCGCTGAGGGTACACGCTATTTTCTGATTGACATCCACAAAGTTTAAGGGATTTATGTGCTAATGCTTAGAACTTTGGTTATGCTAGCAGTATGCGCGTTGACTGTCAAGCCCAATTTGGGGTGATGTCGGAGCATGGCCGGAAAGGTGGATGGCGCATTGCGCTCCAGGAGTGGAGAGAGACATCTGCGATCCGCCGGTAATGCGTGCGCAGTAGTGTTTGAAGCTTTACATGTCCCCTACGCGTGTGATATAATGCGGCGCGCGCTATGGCCTTTACACACTTACACGTTCACACAGAGTATTCACTGCTGGATGGGATGATTCACACGAAAGATCTCATCAAGCGCTGTGCCGAGCTGGGCATGAACTCCGTTGCCATCACCGACCACGGCAACGTGTTCTCGGCCATTGAGTTCATGGTGAATGTGAAGAAGCACAACAAGGAGATACTCGCCTGGAACAAAGAGCACCCGGACGAAAAAAAGCCGGTTTTCAAGCCGATTTTGGGCTGCGAAATCTACCTGTCGCCCACCCCTCTGGATGTGAAGAAACAGATACCCGGCCGCAAAAAGTACACGCACCTGGTGCTGCTGTGCGAGAACAACCTGGGCTGGGCGAACCTCATCAAAATCGTCTCGCGCGGGCACTTGGAAGGCTTTTACCACAAGCCGCGTGTGGACTTAGCCACGCTGCGGGAGTTTAGCCGCGGGCTCATCTGCCTGACGGGCTGCGTGAGCGGGCCGCTGCTGGAGTGGATACTGCAAGATCAGCCGGAAAAAGCCGAGGAAGTCCTGCTGGAGCTCATCGACATCTACGGCAAGAACAACCTGTTTGTGGAGTTGCAGGACCACGAGCTGGAGGAAGAACGGCGCTGCACCCCCGAGCTGGTGCGGCTGGCACGCAAGCACGATGTAGGGCTGGTGGTGACCAACGACGCTCACTTCCTGAAGGAAAGCGACCATGATGCGCACGATATCCTCATCTGCGTGGGTACCGGCAACAAACGCATGGACGGCAAACGCATGCGCTACCCCCGCAGCGTGTACTTCAAGAGCGAGGAGGAAATGCGCGAGCTCTTCCCCGAATACCCGGACGCCTATGAAAACACCAACGTCATCGCCGAACGCTGCAACACCTCCATTAAGCTGGATTCCACCTCCACCGAGCGCTACCCGGAGTTCGCCCCCGAGGACGGCTCCACCCGCGAGGAATACCTGCGCAAAATCTGCTACAAGGGGCTGGAGGAACGCTACGGCAAGGAACGCGCCGAAAACGATAAAGAACTGCGTGAACGCCTGGACTACGAGCTGAGCATCATCAACATGCTGCGATTCCCCAGCTACTTCCTCATCACCGCAGACTTCATCAACTGGGCAAAGGACCACGATATTCCCGTGGGGCCGGGACGTGGCTCAGCCGCCGGTTCGCTGGTGGCCTACTGCATGAAAATCACCAACATTGACCCGTACGCGTTCAACCTGATTTTCGAGCGATTCCTCAACCCCGAGCGCGTGAGCCCGCCGGATATCGATATCGACTTCTGCCAGACGCGCCGCCCGGAAGTCATTGACTACGTGCGCCACAAGTACGGCGAGCGAGCCGTTACCCACATCATCACCTACGGCACCATGGGCGCCAAGTCCGTTATCAAAGACGTTGCGCGCGTGCTCGACCTGAGCTATGCCGACAGTGACCGTATTGCCAAACAGATTGAAAGCGGCCCGGGCGTAACCCTTAAAAAGAGCTACGATGCCAACGAAGACCTGCGCAACCTGCTGCAAGACCCCACCTACGCCGAGGTGTGGGACTACGCACTGAAACTGGAAGGCACGGTGCGCAACGTGGGCATGCACGCAGCCGGCGTGGTGATTGGTGACCGCCCTCTGGATGAATACGTAGCCCTAACGCGAGATGACCTGAGCAACCCGCATGGTGAAGTAGTGGCGCAGTGCGATATGGGCGCCATTTACAACGCCGGCCTGTTGAAAATGGACTTCCTGGGGCTCAAAACGCTCACCGTGATGAAGGATGCCGAGCGCTATGTGCGCTGGCGTGTACCGGATTTCCGCTATGACGCCGTGGACATTCAGGACAAGGAAACCTTTGCCCTGCTCAACCGAGGTGACACCATGGGCGTCTTCCAGCTGGAATCGGGCGGCATGGTGGACACCTGCCGCCGCTACGGCATCGACAACATTGAAGACATCATCGCCCTGCTCGCCCTCTATCGCCCCGGTGCCATGCAGTTCATGGATGATATGATTGCCGTGAAGAAAGGCTGGAAACAAGCGGAATACGAACACCCGCTGCTCGAAACCGTATCCGGCCTCACCTACGGCGTGATGATTTACCAGGAACAGGTGCAGGCCGCCGCCAAGCTGCTGGCCGGCTACACCTTAGGCGGTGCTGACCTGCTGCGCCGAGCCATGGGCCACAAGGACATGCAGGAAATGGCCGAGCAACGCCGCCGATTCGTAAAAGGCTGCTGGGATGTCAACCAGATTGACGAGAAAACCGCCAACGCCATCTTCGACAAGATTCAGAAGTTCGCCGGCTACGGCTTCAACAAGTCACACTCCGCCTGCTACGGGCATATCTCCTACTGGACCGCCTACCTCAAGGCTCACTTCCCGGTGGAATTCCTCTGCGGCCTCATGTCCAACGAGTCCACCAACGAAAAAATCGGCGTCTTCATTCAGGAAGCCATCCGCCTGGGCATCGAGGTACTGGGGCCCTGCGTGAACCACTCAGCCGTGAAGTTCCAACCGGAAACCATGCCCAACGGCCACCTGGCTGTGCGCTTCGGACTGGCCTCCATCAAGAGCATGAGCTCCGATACGGTGGAGGTGATAGTGAAAGAGCGCGAAGCAAACGGGCCGTACAAGAGCCTGGAGGACTTCTGCTACCGCATCCCGCCGCAGAATGTGCGCCGCAACCAGCTGGAAGTGCTGGTGCAATGCGGCGCCTTCGACTGGATGCAGGTATGCCGCGCCCAGTTGTTCGAGACCATCGAGCAGTGCCTCAACGGGGCTGCCGGTGTACACAAAGACCGCTCCGTGGGGCAGATGGCGCTCTTTGCCATGGAGGACACCACCTCCTCGGCCGAGGAACGCGTCATTTTGCAGGAATGGCCCAAGGAAAAGCGACTCGATGATGAGAAATTCCTGACCGGTGCCTACTTCACCGGCAACCCGCTCGACAGCATGCGCGGCATCATCGACGCCGCCAAGTACACCCGCATCGGCACCCTGCCCGACCTCACGGCCGATGAAATAAAAGGCTCGCACGAGATAGCCGGCATGCTGCGCTCTGCCACCATCAAGGTCAGCAAGAGCGGGCAGAAGTTTGCCATCATCGCCGTGGAAGACTTCACCGGCAGCACCGAGGCTCTGGTATGGGGCAAGGCCTATGCCTCCGCCTGCGAGGTGGAGGGGTTGCTGCAAGCAGGCAGTTTCGTAAAGTTCCGCGCCCGCATCTCGGAAGATGAAAAAACCGGCGGCAAGAAAGTATCGGCCAACAATCTGGAGCTGCTCAGCGCCAACGCCCCGCGTAGGGGCAAGAGCAAAGAACCCGCCCACTACGAGATAGTGCTTAACACCGCTCGCCACACCATGGCCGACCTGCAACACATCAAGGGCATCCTGCTGGAACACAGCGGCCGCACCCCCGTGCACCTCACCTTCCGCAACTCACTGGGCAACCGCGCGTCCATCGAACTGGGTGAACGCTATCGCGTAACCCCCTCCCCCAAACTGGACGAACGCCTCTCCCTCTACAGCTGATGCGCCCCCTCAAACTCAAAGATTGGATTCTCATAGGCGTCCTTGCTTTCGGGCTGGGGCTCTCCTCCCCCTATATCAGCGGCTGGCTCAGCGGCGCACCCGTTGCAGCGGCGCCGGACGCACCACCACAGGATACGGAGCCCATTGCCAGCAATCCCTTTACCCTGAAGCTCCTGAAGGCCGCCACCCTCGTGCAACCCGAGGGGAACATCATCCTGGCACCGGATTCGCTGGCAAGCACCTTGCAGCAAATGCTCCCCATTGCCGCCCCCGAGGTCGAAAAATCCCTCACCGACCTGGGGTTGCCTGCGGAGCCGCAAGTCAGTTCGGCCCCATTCCGCGATGCCGTCTGTCTGTTTGCCGACCCGGCCGTCGGGCTGCACACCGAAACCGAGCTGCTCTACATTGCCGAGGCACCTTTTACCCAAAACCCGCCTCAGGCATTCAGCACCATCAACCTAGAGCTGCAAAGCCTGCTGGGGCGCGAAATCGGCACCCCGGCCAACGGCGAAACAATCAACAGCAATACCAACCTGCTGGCCTTCAATGGCATCAATATCCAGCTGAACTGGTATTGCCCCATCTCAGCCCGAAATACCACCCCCGCCATCTTCTACAACGCCAACGGCAGCGCCCCGCTGGTGCACTTCATGAGCGCCTATACGCAGCACTACGCCGAAGACCCGCAGGGCGCCTGGAAAGCCGCCGCCATACGGCTGGACCGCTCCCCCCGCGCCATGCGCAACACGCCGGACTGCTATCTGCTGCTCCTGCAACCCTGCCGGGAGAGCAATGCCCACACCATGGCAGCCGAGCTCACGCCTGAGCAGTTCTCGGCCATACGCACCGCGCTGCGTGAGTCCTCGCGCTCCTGCACTACCCGGCTACCCCGCCTCAGCTTCACCGGCAATGTGCACAGCACCATCCCCCTGCTGAAAGCTCTCGGCATCGACCCGCTTTTCACCTCAGCCGCGCCTTTTGCCAAGCTTACGGACAAAACACCCTGGCCTTTCACCACGGCCTGGCAATACTGCCGCATTGTCATGAAGGAATCGCCCGAAGCCGCCGTCGAACGCCGGCAGGCACCCGAAACAGCGGAAAGCTTTGACTGCAATCGCCCCTTCATCTGGTTCCTCATGCCGCTGAGCTCCCCCCATGCCCCCTACGCCATGGGCATCGTTGAAAACCTGTAACGCGTTGGCATAATCGGAGTTTGTCCACATTTACAATCTACAATCTACAATTTACA
>JAUNRE010000024.1 GCA_030535795.1 Akkermansia sp. | reverse complement strand
ACCAGCTTCACGATAACCTCAGCCCCACTCTGGGTCTTGTAAGTACCGCACTGAGGGCAGGCGGTGTGACCGGGAACGGCTGCACCGCACTTGGGGCACTTGCCGAGTTTGGGGGCCTTCCAGGCCTGAGCGGCCAGGCGGGAGCGCTGCTTCATCTTGGACGTTCTGCGTTTCGGAGCTGCCATAGTTCTGTATTCTGGTTAAGATTTACTGTAGAAGAGAGTGGGGCTTATGCGTCACTTTCGGGGGAAATCATCTAAGGCATCCCAGACGCTATTGCCACTCGGGGTGGCAGAGTTTACACCCGATTGGGGGTCTTTGTCCAGCCTAAAATCACAAAATGTGTCATTTATTTCGCATTCAAGGCCTGAAATTTCGCATTTTGGGTACCCGGGAAGCTCCAGAAGGACCTCTTCGCGCAATTCTTCGGTCACATCGGCCTGTACTTTTCCCTTCACATCGCAGGAGATGGTAAGGTCGTTCACCTCGACGGTGTAGTCGAACTCGCGCAGGCAGCGGTCGCAACGCAAGCGGAACGGCGCGGAGATATTGCCGCGCAGCACGAGTTCCGTGTCGTAGAGCTGGGCTTCCAGGCTATAGGAAAGCGGGCCGATGCTCTGAGCCCCGGTATGGTCGATGCCGAAAAGGGCACCATCTGCCTGGCCTTCGAGGAAAAGCCCCTCCTCGGGGAACTCCTCCAGCGGTATGATGACTCTTGCTTGCATGGCGCCTATTGTGCCTGCGGGGCAAGCCGGTGTCAAGTCTGAAATCTGCATGCCACATGCAGCGGGCTGAGGCAGGAAGTGCGGGATTCTCCGTTTCCCGCACAAAAAGGGGTTGCCATAGCAGGCCGGAGGCGCTACAATGTCTGCATGCAGCACAGTAACCGGCAGGGCATCACACGCCGCAGTTTCCTGAAGGGACTGGGGGCACTGGCGCTCACAGCCCTGCCCGCCTGCCGCCGAGCGCAACAATACGCCATCGAGCCGGAGGGGTGCCCGGAGTGGCAGCTCCCCGGCGAGGCCACCTGCTTTGCGACCTCGATGCCCTGGGCCGGGGGAGCCCTGCCCATGCTGGCCGTATGCCATGACGGGCTGCCCACCATGCTGTGCCCGAATCCGCACTACGCGCACGTGCGCCCCGGGCTGCCCGCCTTTGCCCAGGCGGCATTGCTCGACCTCTACACCCCCGCCCGACCGGCTGAAGCGACGTTCAACGGCCGCGCCTACCCGGCGCAGGGGCTGGATGGCGCCTTCCGCGCCTGGAGAACGGCGCTGAAAGAGGGGCGGCGCATCGGCTTCCTGTTTCCGTGCGGCTACAGCGCCGTGCGGCAGCTTCAGGTGGCCGAGCTGCGACACTATGGCGGGGCATCGTTCTATGCCTACGACCCCGTGGCCGAGCCCCGCGTACACACCTTTGACGAGCTGGATGCCCTGACGGATGACGCACTGGGGCCTGCCGTGCGCTTCGATACCGGCTTCGGCACCCTGGCCGAGCTCACAGCAGCACTCCCCGACCTGGAGATACTCTTCATCTTCACCCCGGCCGATGCCGCAGGGCTGAGCCCGGCCTTTGCCGAGGCACTGCGCACCACACAGGCCGAAACAGTGCGCTTCAGCCCGCTGGCGCCCGACACCACAGCCGGGCTCTGCCGCTATGTGGTGCCGCAAACGCACTTTCTGGAAGAATGGGGAGCGGATGCCGATGCAGCGGGGAATTGGTGCCTGCGGCAGCCCGTCACCCACCCCCTGCGCCCGGCCGTAGCCGAGGCCGAAGCCCTGCATTGCCTGCTGAGCGGCGAGCCCCTGCCCCTGCTCGCCCGCCCGGAAGTTTCGCCGGCGCGCGCCTACCTGCTGCGAGCGCTCCCCCGGGCAGAGCAACAGCTGCGGCAAGGCATCGCCCCGGCAGCAGCGCCACGCCCCTGCCCCCTCGACCGCCAAGCCCCGGCGGGCAGCACCGCCTACTACCTGCACCCCTTCTTTGCCGATGGGCGCTTTGCGCACAACCCCTGGCTGCGCGAAACGTGGTTCCCCCTCACCGGCTATGTCGGCACGGCCGAGGCTTTCGTACCGGCCGAAGCCCCCGCCGCAACCACGGCCTACCCCACCTGCGCCATACCCGGCCTGGCGCACACCTGCCTTCCCCTCGGCATGCCCCCGCCGCCCGCAACCAAGCACCCGCACCGCACAGCGCGCCCCCTGCCCCCGCACCGCACCGGCACCCCGCCACAGCACAGCGGGGCAGATACACCGCAGTGGGCACTCATCATCGACACCTCGCGCTGCAACGGCTGCTCCGCCTGCACCTTGGCCTGCCGGGCAGAAAACAACATCCCCACCGTCGGCGCGGCGGATTTAGCCTACCACCGCGACCTGCAATGGCTGCGTATCGAACGCTACTTCACCGACGACAAACGCCTGCACTATGTGCCCACCGCCTGCCGCCAGTGCGAAAACGCCCCCTGCGAGGCCGTGTGCCCCGTCCATGCCACCGTGCACACCGATGAAGGGCTCAACGCCATGGTCTACCCGCGCTGCTGGGGCACCCGTTACTGCGCCGCCGCCTGCCCCTACGAAGCCCGCACCTTCAATTACCGAGATTACGCGCGCGCGATGCAAGCCCACACCCACCACCCGAGCAACCCGAGGGTCAGCGTGCGCGGACGGGGCGTGATGGAAAAATGCACCTACTGCGTGCAGCGACTCAACGCCGCCCGCCGCGACGGCACCACCCCGCAAACCGCCTGCCAGCAAGCCTGCCCGCACGGCGCCATCCGCTTAGTCGACCTGCGCCACGAGCCCCCGCCCCAAGTGCTCACCACCTTCGATGCCCCCGCCACCACCCCGCGCACCCTTTACCTGTAGCAAACACCCATCTCACTCTGGATGTGACGCTTACAGAAAGCGCAACAAGCAGCGAAGCCTGACTCATTATGCACTTGTCGAGACCGTAAGATTTTGCTACACTAACGGGCAGACATGAACACGCCCGCTCTGCACTTCATCGGCTGGAATGCCCCGGCCATCGAACTGGTAGCCAACAGACTACTGACGCTCAACGAGACCGCTCCCGCCACCTTCCGCCGAGCCACCGTTGTCGTCCCCACTGCCGAGAGCGGCCGCCGCCTGCGGGAATACATGGCCGAGCGCGCCGGCAGGCCCCTGCTTATGCCGCGCATCACCCTGGCGGGACAACTCATCCCCACCGAAGGGCAAAACGTTGCCAGCGAGGCAGAAACAGTAACCGCCTGGCTACGAACCCTCCACGCAGGTGAGTACAAAAACCTGCTGCCGCACAAAGAGATTTTCGAGAGCGAAAGCTGGCTGCTCGACACAATCACCAAACTGCGGAACCTCAGAAAACGACTGGAAAAAGAAAACTGTACGCCGGAGCAAGTAGCCGAACAACTGAACCGAAAAATAGGGAAAGCCGAAAACCCGGCATCCCGACGCGTATTGACGGAAGAAAATAGCAAATGGCTTGAAATGAGCGTCTTATTCACAGCCGTTGACGCCGAATTGCAACGCCACAACCTGCTCCCGCGCGAAACGGCGAGAGCCGCCGCCGTACGCGCACCCCGCCTGCCGGGCAACAGCCCGCTACTCATCATTGCCTGCGTGCCGGAGTTTTCCGTCCAACTCCAACGCTTCCTCGCCAACCTGCAAGGCAACGGCACCACCGATGTGCAAATATGGGTCAATGCCCCCCCAGAAGAACGCTACCACTTCGATGAATGGGGACAGGCACTTGCCGCAGCCTGGGCAACAAGAAAAATCGATATTCCCCACGCGCTGGAATACGATGCCGATGGCCACGTCATCAACGAAGCCTCCACCATCCACCTGACAGATGACGGCGATGCCGCAGCAGCGGAATGTGTGCGACTGGCACACGAGGCACTGGTACACGGCAACTGCCCGACAGCGAGCAAGCCCGCCGATGAAATGGTGATATCCTGCTGTGATGCGGCCTTCACACCGAGGCTGCACGCAGCCTTCAGCATGGCCGGGGGCGACACCTGGCAACTGAATTCCCCCGAAGGGCGCTCCCTGCTCACCATGGACGCCGCCCACCTCTTCAGCCGCCTGGCCGATGCCTGCAAAGCATTCGGCGACACCCCCCGGTTCGATGAAGAAAGCGGCAAAGTACTGCACAACAACATGGCTCAGCCCGAGGCCTTCTGTGCCCTGCTCCGCAACCGCGCCCTCCTGCACATCCTCCCCGATACCGCCGACCGACAAACGGTAACACTGGGCTTCCGCGCCCACCTGGAATCCCTGCTGCAAAGCTTCCTGCCCGGGTCTGTCTCGCGCCTGCTCTACCTGCTCAACCCGCAGAATAAGCTCCCCATCACCCGCCGCGACAACACCGACCAGCACCATGTGCTGCAAGAACGGCAAGCCGCCTACTATCGCTATGCGCTCAAGGCAGCAGGCCTGGTTCAAAGCTGCTGCGGCGCCACCCTTCCGCAGCTGGTACTCAGCCGCTTGCAGCAAGGGCTGATGAGCCTGCACACGGGCGAGCCCATGCAGAAAGCCCTCCGCAAACTCTGCACCCCGCTGGCCGAGCTGCTCAGCGCCCCCGAACGCGGCCTCAACCTGCTCCGCCACCCGCTCGTGGCACTCGAGTTCATCCAATCCCAGCTGGAGCGCCTTGCAGCCGGAGCCCTGCCCGAAACAAAGAAGGAAGAAACCGAGCTGGATGTACCGGGCTGGAAGGAGCTCCCTTTCTACCACGGAAAGCGACTCATCATTAACGGCATGCACGACGGCCGCGTGCCGGAGCCACTTCCCGGCGAGGAATTGCTCCCGGAATCGTTGTGCGCCGAACTCGGCCTGCAAAACAACACGCACCGAGAAGCGCGAGATACCTACCTGCTCACCGCGCTTCTGCACAGCCGCCGCCCCGGCGAGGTGCATTTTGTGCTTTCCCGCCAATCGGCGGACGGCACCCCGCTGTGTGCCTCCACCCTGCTGCTGCGCTGCGGCGACACCCCGGAAGGCTTGGCGCAGCTGGCACAGCGCGCCCACCACCTCTTTGCCGACAGCACCAAAGTGAAATTGCCGCCGGCACCGGAATTCTGCCCCCTGCGCCCCGGTCGCAGCAACACGCAGGAGAAAATCAATCCCGGGCAGATGGAATCCGTATCCCAGATACTGCGAGAGGGAGAGCGCAACCCCTATGCCCCGACCGATGGCAGCACCACCGAGCGCAGCTTCTCACCCTCCTCGCTGGCCGTTTTCCTGGAATGCCCCCTCACATTCTGGATTAAGAACGCCCTGCAAATCGACCCATCGGCCAACCATATCGATAACAAAATGGAGCCGGAATCCGCCGAATACGGCACCGGCATGCACGCCGTGCTGGACAGGCTGGTGGCCGAATTCCCCTCTCTCGCCGTCTTGCAAGCACGCTTCCCCCACTGTGACACAACAGAGGAATGGGCACCCCTCGTTGCCCGACGAGCGGAGGAGCTGGCCGACACCCTGCTTTCCACCGCCTATGCCGATGAAGGCGTATTCACCCTGCCCATGCAGGCACGCCATGCTACCATGAAGCGCACCCTGGAGTCCTTTGCCCGTGTGCATGTGGCGGAACTCCGCGCCGGCTGGTGCAATGTGGCTCGCGAGTTGAAAGTAACCCCACGCATGGGACTGCATGATGATAACAGCGGGGATACCGTCGCTTTCAACATGACCATCGACCGCGTGGACTACAACACCGAAACCCGCGAATGGCGTGTGCTGGATTACAAAACCTCGCAGGAAGCAAAAGAACCACGCAAAGTACATTACGAAATCGTGCCCGATGGCGAGCAATCCGTCTTCCACCGCTTCATGAATACCGGCGCACAGCCGGACTTCCCCATACTCACCGCCAACAGCAAAAAAACGGCACGCCACTACCGCTGGCGCAACGTGCAGCTTCCCCTTTACACCTATGCCTTGCAGCAACTCAGCACCGGTGCGTTCCTGCAACTGCTCTCGGAACAAGGGCTTACCCTCTGCCCCGAAATGCAACAGATTCTGGCAGAAAAAGACGCTGCCACCCCCCTGCTGGGCGAGCAATTACCCGAGATGGGCTATTGCAGCCTCGCTACCAAAAAGCAGGAAGTCAGCTACCACAGCCTCATGAACAACCGCGAGATTTGTGAACCGAGACTATACTTCGGCTTCCCGACCGAGCCTATACTCCACTTTGAAAGTGCCATGCGTACCGTACGCTCGGCAGCGCGGCTCATCCGCAGCGGCCTGTGCCTCTACTCCGCCGTTTCTCTGGAACTTCGCAAAAAGCCATTTGCCGAATACGGCGGACTCACCCCCTCTGCTGACCCGCGTGATATCTTTGACCTGCCCGAGCTGAACAAATAACCTCCCGCTGAAGCCGTATGAATCCAACGCCGAACGACCTCATTGCCGTTACAAGTAATCTCATCTCAGCCTCCGCCGGCACCGGCAAAACCTACCAGCTGGCCTCCCGCTTTGTCGCACTGCTGGCACTGGGCTACAAGGCAGAGGAGATGATAGCTCTCACCTTCACCCGCAAAGCGGCCGGCGAGTTCCGCAACCGCATTCTCAAAGCGCTCTCGGATGGCGCCCTGGATTTGAACGAAAAAGGCAAGCCACGCCAAACTGACCCGACCGCTGCTCCCGCCGGGCGCAACGGCATCACGGCGCGCGTGTGGGAAACCTGGTCGGGGCTGACGATTCGCCACGGCAAAGCAGTGCCCGCCGGCAACCGCGTGGCGCTCTGCCCGGATTGCGCCTGTGTTGTCGAGCTCGCGGCAAAAGCAGGCATGACACCCGAAGACCTCTATGCGCAGGATGACGAGCTCTACAAGCGCCTGCAACTGCCGCGCCTGACGGCTGCGACCTACCGCAAATTGCTGGCCGATGTCGTAAATGCCATGTCGCGCCTGACGCTCTCTACGCTCGATAGCTTCTTCAACCGCATTGTCCGCAACAACAGCCTCACCATCGGCATCCGCAAGCTCATCCCCCTGGAACCGGAAGACTCGAATGAAGAGCGTCGCGCCGTCCTGCGGGAAATGATTGCCCAAACCGCCACCACCGCCGAACTGCGCAGGGATTTCCTGCTTCAATACGAGAAACTCACCTGTGGCGAGGGGCGCCACATGATGAACTTCCTGCAAGAGCAAATCGATAGCTACCTCACCCTCTACCGCAATATCCACACCACGGCAGCCTGGGGTAATGCCGAAGCCTTCGACCTGAACGAACAAGGCGTGGCCGATGCCATATCCGCAGAGCAGTGGCTGCAATACGAGCAAGAGCTCGCCGATTGCCTCGCCGCCGTGACGGAAAACTTGTGTCCGCTCAGCAAAGAAGCCGCAGCGGCGGTCTACCAATTGCCCAAGGATTTAAAGGCAGGCAAATTCTCCTTCCTGCACAAACACCGCGACCCCACCCGCGCCAACACCGGCAGCAAGTTCAACAAATTCTTCGAAGCGCCAATAAGCAAACCCGAAGAACAAGCTCTGGCCGATTGCATGCTGCGCATCATTGAGGAGGTGAAAAAAGCCTATCTGCGAGCCGTCATCAACAAAACGCAGGGGCTCTTCTACATCCTGAATCGCTTCGCATCCGCCTACCTGAGCCACATGCGCAACACCGGCAAAGTAGGCTTCGATGACATCGCCATGTTCGCCTACCACCTGATGCAGGGCAATATCAACAACGATGAACAGCGCGCCTATGCCGCCCGGCGTATCACCTACAACCTCGATGCCACCTTCAAGCACTGGATGCTCGATGAATTTCAGGATACCTCGGAGATGCAGTTCGACACGCTCGCGCCCGTGCTTACCGAAATAGCACAGTGCGAACGCAATCGGCAAACCCACGCAGCGGAGCGCAGTATCTTTGTCGTAGGTGATGAAAAGCAAAGCATTTACGGCTTCCGCACCGGAGAAACGGAGGTATTCCACAAGCTCCAGACACAAACACCCTGGAAAGAGGTGCTGCACCCCTCCGAATTGGAGAAAAGCTACCGTTCATCCCCGGAAATCATGGGCGAAAACGGCTTCATCAACAGCATGTTTGCCGCGCTCGATGCCGTGGAGGCTGACATTACCGCCGAAGACAACAACATCCTGCAAGGTATCGGTGTCGACGACCGCCTCTCATACCCCAACAGGTTGAAGTGCCAATTCACAGGGCATCGTTCCGCCACCGACAAGGTGGGCTACACCCGCATTTCCGTTGTACCGGAGCAGGAAAGCAACGAAGAAACACGCCTCGCTTTCTACGATAGTATCGCACAATTGCTTCAGGATGAACTGACCGATGAAAACTCTGCCCCCAAAAACGGCATGAGCATCGCCATCCTCACTCGCAACAACAGTGAAGCAAGCGAACTGGAAGAACGCCTCAGCGTAAAGCTCCCCAAACTTCCCGTCCTGCGCCTGGGGGATGACAAAGTGGCTGCCACCTCGCAACTGGGCGAACTGCTGCTCTCCTTCTTCCTGTGGCTGCTCCACCCGGATGACTCCTACCGCGCGGCTCTGGTAACAGCCTCCCCAATGGCTGACCTCATGCCGCCCCCCCCAAGCCCTGCCAACGTGGTGACAAGCCCCCGCGAACAGGCAGAACAAAAACTGCGCCACGCGCACCAATACTGGCTCAATGAGCTGGAAACGCGCGGCTACGCCGCCGTGGTTCGCGACTTGCTGGCCTGCTTCCCCACCACCCCCCACAACCTCCGCAGCGGCCGAACAGCTCATATCTGGCTGACAGAGTCACACGCCTTTGATTGTGTGGGCGGCACCCTGGCGGACTGGATTTCGCGCATCGGCAAAGCCGGGGCTGCTGCGGCGGCCTCCTCTCACTATGTGCAGATTATGACCATGCACAAGAGTAAAGGACTGGAGTTCGATGCCGTCATCCTGCCCTACATTTCCACAGACGCCGAAGACGAATTGTCGGATTTGGGGTATTTCAGCCGCAAAGATGCCTGGGGCAATGTGGAAGGGCTGCTGCTCAACCCGGGCAACGCCGAAAAGCGCGATGCCTGGAAGGATGTGTTCACCCCGCTCTGCATTGCAAAGAAACAACACAGCCGCCGCGAGGCCTACAATCTGCTCTACGTCGCAGCCACTCGCGCCAAACACGCCAATTATATCTTCTGCCACGGCCACAATCTGTTCGATCCCAAAATCAAGAAAAACATCAAGTGGATAGGCGCCGCACGCTCTACCGCAGGCCTGATTCGCCGCATGCTCGCCAAACAGCCCTTTGCCGAAACGGAACCATGCCGCGAAACGTTCAACGGTGTGGAAGAAGAAAAGGTGCTCTGGGCTCATGGAGAAGCAAACTGGTTCGATGACAGCAATTTCATTCGTGAGAACCAAGCCCAGGATGAACCAGCCCCTCTCGCCCTCCCGCCGCTGCCCCACAGCCGCCGCAAGCGCGTAAGCCCCTCCGCCCTCGCCCGCCATGAGGACAAGCCGTTCAGGGAAGCCGAAGACACGCCTACAGGCACCCCCTTCAGCGGCAGCGATGGCGCAGACTTCGGCACTAGGGTGCATGAGTGTTTCGAGCAAATCTCCCGGCTGGATGCCCCCCTGCCCGCCTGGCTCAATGCCCCCACCCTGCCGGAGCATCGCGTGGTAGCCGCAGCCCTGCAACAGCCGGACGTGCATCGACTCTTCTCCCCCACACCGGAGCAGGAGGTCTATTGCGAACAATCCATCGAAGCCGTCACACCCGACAACGCATGGATTTCCGGCTCCATCGACCGACTCATTCTCACCACTGATGCCGCAGGCCGCACTACTGCCGCCCATATCATCGACTTCAAAACCAACAAGCTCCACCCCACCGATGAAGAGCGGGATGTCTACAAGGTGCTGATGAATCAATACACCGGCCAGATGACCGCCTACAAACAGCTCATTCATGATGCTCTCGGCCTCCCTGCCCAAGCCATCACAGTATCGCTCATCTCCTGCCCCGGCGATGGCACCCCGGCCTGCGTGCTCACCTACCCCGACTCCCGGTTGCCGCTCAAGCCTATCTCCTAAGCCCCCCAAGCAGTAATCCCTTTCTATGTAAATCGGGAATCCAATTCCCGATTTACATAGAAAAAAGCACAAAAAAAGCGTAATTTTTATGCAAATCAGGAATCCGATTCCCGATTTGCATAAATAGTAGCGCAGCCACACTACAAAGCGGGGCTCTCAGCGGCGCCATACTGGAGACCTGGGTATTCGGGCAGATATACCGGGCACTGGGGAACCGAGGTATGCGCTCCCGCCTGAGTTATTACCGCGACAGTAACGGCGCAGAAGTTGATTTCCTGCTGGAGCACGAGGGGAAAATATACCCCATGGAGGTCAAACGCAACAGCAACCCCACTGCCGATGCACTGAAAGCCGTGGGCAACATTCCCACCGGACATGCCGAGATGCAACCCGGCATTGTGCTCTGCACTGCCCGAGAGATGTTCGGCATCGGCAAAGGGCATGTTGCCTTCCCCGTTTCGGCCATGTAGGGGCAGCGCGGGGGCGCTCACGGCGCCACGAGAGCCGCGGCCAGGTGAGCGATGACATCCGTTGCACGGATGGCGTGAGGATAGCCGGCTTGCGCCCAAGCCGCGGCGGCCGCCTGCCCGCAGGCATAGGCTCCTGCCACGGCGGCACGCAAGGGAGACACCCCTTGTGCGGCCAAGGCGCCGATGCAGCCGGCCAGCACATCCCCCTGGCCGCCGTTGGCCATGTAGGGGCCACCGGTGGAGTTGTACCAAAGCTCCTCACCATTCGTTATAAGAGTACGGGCTCCTTTCAACAGAAGGGTACAGGGGTGTTGCTGCACATAGCGGCGCGCACACTCGCACCGGCTCATAGCCGCCCCGGCAGGGAACAGGCGCAGCATCTCGCCCGGATGCGGGGTCAGGATGCACTGCGGCGGCAGCTCCCAGCCGTATTCCGCCGCGAGATTCAAGCCATCGGCATCCAGCACCAGTGGCTGTTCGCACCGCAGCAGCAGGTTGTGCAGGGCGCGCACCTCATCCCCCTTTACTCGGCCTATGCCCGGCCCCACCACCAGCGCCTGCGCACCGTCTGCGGGAATCTCGGCATAGCTTTTCACGGGGTGCACCATCACCTCCGGTGCCACACGGGCTGCCAGCAGCGGGTACACATCTTCTCGGCAGTATAGAGCCACCAATCCGGCACCGGCGGCGAGTGCCGCCTCGGCACACATCTGCGCCGCCCCCACATAGCCCACGCTACCGGCCACGATGTTGACCCGCCCCGCGCGGTTTTTGAAACAGGAATACGGCCGCCGCGGCAGCCAACGCAACACCTCCGCCGTGGCCAACCGCCCCTCAGCCTGCACCGGCAGCGCTACCTCCGGCAAGGGAATACACAGCAACCGCCCCACATAATCCTCGGCACCGTCCGCTACCATGCCGGGCTTCACGCAACCGATAGCAGCCGTCACATCCGCCCGCACGGCCTCACCCGGCACCTCGCCCGTATCGGCATGCAGGCCGGTCGGCACATCAATAGCCAGCGTACAGCTGCGCGGAGACGCATCCCGCAGGGCATTGAGCTCCTGCACCAGCACCGCATAGGGCTCGCGCAAGGCGCCCGTGGCTCCGCTCCCCAGCAAGCCGTCGATTATCAACAGCCCCTCCTGCGGCTCCGGGCGTTCTAGGCTGAGCCGCTCTGCTGACAACAGAGCAAACTGCCGCGCGCTCTCGAGCGAGAGCCCCTGCGGCGGACACACCGCCCGCAGTGTCACCGGACAGCCGAAGCGGGCAGCCAGCCCCAGGGCATCGCCCGCGTTGTTCCCCCGACCGGCGTATACCACCACACGCTTCAGCGCCGGCCGATGTAGCTCGGGCTCTCGCTGCACAGCCTCCCACAGCCGCTCCACAACGGCATCCATCAATCCGTCCGAGGTAGCACAACCACTTGCAAACAAAGCTTGTTCAGCCGCCCGTATCACGGCACAGGGGTGTATTCTCATGCCTTGCAGTCTACCACACAAAACATAAAATCGCAATCTTTTTTCTTGCAATATCCCTCCATTATAGTAGAATTATGTAAAGCATGCGTATGAAAAGGTCATTATTTCTCACATCACTGCTGTTAAGCGTTCTTTTTACGGCACAAGCGGCCACGTACAGTAATCTGTCCGCACCCGTGTGCGATGAAAGCAACCATGTTATCTACGATGGCAAGGGGCACTTTGCGGTTGAATCCGCGGCTGACACCACAGTCGAGCTGACGCTCAATCTGAACTCCTTGCACAGCTACGCCAATTCGAACGACTACAAGAGCGGCAGCCCGCTGCTGCTCTGGAATACCAACCTGGTGGACTACGGTCTGACCGATGTAGCCGACACGAATACCCCTACCGGCGAGCGCACCCCGGCGCTCACAGCCCTGTGGGCCGGTAAGATATGGCCGAATGCCGGTAAGATTGAGTACAGCACCTTGCAGAAATATGCCACAGCAGAGGGCAATGTGACGCTGCGCGTATCCAACAGCTGCACCGAGGGTGTTACCGTATCGGCCGTCGCGCCCGATGGCTCCACGCCCGTGCTCTACCATGCCGCAGGACTGAAAGCAGCTAACAATAAGACACTGAGCGGCTACCGCATCAACCTCAACTACGCCACGGCGCTGACGCTGCACACCCCCTCCACACTCGACACCTCCACCTATGCCCCGCCGCCGGACTACACCGCTGTGTTCAACAGCAAGCGAACAGATGGCACCGGGCTGGGGCGTGTCATGTTCCTGGGGGATTCTATCACCCACGGTGTGAACGACCAGACCTGGCGCTGGCAGCTCTTCAAAATACTGGTGGACAACGGCATCGAAGCAGAAATCGTTGGTCCCCGCAGTGGCTACACCCCGGGCTATACACAGCTGACCACCAAGGACGCGGGGGATTCCTACGGTGGCGTCTCCTTCCCGAACGTCCACCTGGCTCAATCCTCGGGCCGCACGCACAATATCATTTCCGGCTCCAACGCGGGCATGAGCGGCGTGAACTACGGCGGGCATTCCACGGCCTCCTCGGCGGCCACCTACAACTGCGACACTTGGTGCTGCCTGATGGGTACGAACGATTTGCTGTCCGACAGTGGCTACAGCCCGGCGGAGTTTGCCGCCAAGATGCAGCGCATGCTCGGCGGCAGGGTAACTGCCCAGGGTGCGCGTTTCAGCTGGGCTCCGGGTAGCAGCTGGGGCAACCTCGGCAAGCTGGCCTCAGACATCCTGAAGGATAAGCAGGATGTGCTCTACCTCATGAGCGTACCCTGCTGGGGACGCCACCACAACAATAACACCGCCGACCGCCACGAGGCGGTGAAGAAATACAACGCCCTGCTGAAAAAATGGGTGGCAGCCTACCGCAAGAAGAGCGGCTACAACATACGCTATGTGGAAATCAACACGGGCATGGTGGACCCGATGGCCGATACGCCTTTCACCTGGCCGGATTCGATGTCCAACCGCCCGGGGCGCGATGGCCTGCACCCCAATGAGCAGGGCTCCCTCATCATAGCCGGCAATCTGGCCCGCGCCATGCGCCTTGCCGGGCGCACGGCAGGGCTTCCCCGAGCCTCGGCCGAGAGCTGGAGCAAAGCCCGCGCCGCCACACTCAAACGCAGCACTCCGCTCACCTGTGCTACCGGTGAGCTGCGTCCGAACAAAGGCTACAGCTTTGAGCTAAGCGCAGAATACAGCAAAGCCTCCACCCTGAACATCACCCTGAACGATGGCACCAACAGCGGCACCCTTTCCCTGGGCAAGGGCCGCATCTGCTGGGGTGATACTCCCCTGTACTGCGATTCCGAATTGAAGGAAGAGGCCTCGAAGCTTCGTATTGTGCTGCACAAGGGGGACACCTCACACAATATCCTGCCGGGCTATTATGTGTGGCTGGGCGATATGCTCATCGGGCAAGGGCTTACGCCCGCTGCCGCTACGGGAGAAAACGGCATCAGCCTCACTGTAAGCGGAGGCAGCGCCTCTGTCAAATCCGCCCGCTGGAGCTCGGGCGCCTACGCACCTGCCACCACCGGCAAAGCCTCTGCCCAACACGCTTTCTCCATTAAATAACCTTTCACCATGAACATAAAACACCTCTACTCCCTGCTGGCTCTTGTTCCGCTGTGCGCCACGGCCGACATCACCACCGACAAAATCTATGCCGACCACATGGTATTGCAGCGCGGGCAGGAAATCCCCATCTCCGGCACCTGCACCGGTACCGACACCCTGACGGTGAGCTTTAACGGCAACACCGTGACCGCCACCGTAAGCGACAACCGCTGGACAGCCACCCTGCCCCCCATGAAGGCTAATGCCAAGGGGCAGAGCATCACCATTACGCAAGGTAACGACAAGCTCGTTCTGCAAGATGTGCTGGTGGGCGAGGTGTGGATTGCCTCCGGGCAGAGCAACATGCTCTGGCGCCTCAACCAGACCGGGGACACCAACTCCCTGCGCGAGACCGCAACCCCGCACTTCCGCTTCTTCCACTCCGAACCCCAGGTGCACACCAATGCCGCCGCCTACGGCCAGCGGGAGAAGGATATCCTGAACAAGGGCGAAATGTACAAAGGCAGCTGGAGCGCCAACACCCAGCAGACACGCGCACGCATGAGTGCCGTGGGGTACTACTTCGGCCGTGAACTGCAAAAATGCCTTAAAGTGCCCGTGGGTGTCATCCATGCTTCGCTGGGTGGCTCGGAGATGATGGCCTGGATTCCCCCCGCCGTCTTGCAGGAGAAATACCCCGAGTGCACCACCAAAGAATGGCTCGATAGCAAATATATGTCCGCCTGGGTGCGCGGGCGTGCCCGCCGGAACATAGGGGCTGACCTCAATGCGCCCCATCCGTACAAGCCCGCCTACCTCTTCGAGACCGGCATCAGCCCCTGGCTGAACTTCCCCGTGGCCGGCGTCATCTGGTATCAGGGCGAAAGCGATGCCGAGATTCAGGACATGGAGCAGAACTACACCCTGCTCAGCGACCTGATTGCAGGCTGGCGCAGCGCCCTCGGCAACCCCAAGCTGCCTTTCCTGCAGGTGGAGCTCCCCCGCATCAACGACCGCAGCAAACTGCGTGCCTACTGGCCGGAGTTCCGCACCGTGCAACAGCGCGCCGCCTTCAAAATACCCGGGGTGGATGCCCTCACCACCATCGACCTCGGCTCCAAGAACAGCGATGTGCACCCCCCGCGTAAGCTGGAGGTCGGCACTCGCTTGGCCAACCTGGCCGCCGCAAAGGTATATGGCAAAAAGATTCCCTACTCCGGCCCGGTGGTGGCAAAAGTCGTTCCGAAGGGCGAAAAGCTGCGTGTTTATCTGGGGATGGCCAAGAAGTTGAAAACAACTGATGGTCAGCCGCCCGCCGGCTTCGAGATTTCTGAAGACGGCCAAAACTTCCACCCCGCCACGGCTAAAATCAAGGGTTGCAGTGTGGAGCTTACCGCACCGCAGGTGAACAAGCCTACCTATGCCCGCTACGGTTGGTATACCTACATGGAGCCCAACCTCGTGAATGAGCACGGCCTGCCCACCGTGCCTTACGCCCCCGAGCAGCCGTAATCCCCTTCCGCTCACCTGAGCCGCTTTCTCTTACCCGGATGCCTGCCCTTTCAGGCATCCGGGTAAACTTTTAAGGATAAATGCCATACAAACCCATCACTCTTATAATGAAAGTATATTTTAAGAATTTGCACAAAATTCTTAAAATATACTTTCATTATACGACAACACATTGATAAGGAAGCGAGAGGCGGGAGGGAATAAGAGGGCGAGCAAATAGGGCTCGGGGGAATGATTCGTACTTGACAAAGAGGGCGGAAGGCTGTATACTCCGCCCCCGTATGGAGAACCAGACGACCAATATCGATCTCTCGACGCTTGACACGGAGGCCATGCGCAGCCGTCTTTCCGAGCTCGGGAGCTATCTTTGACCCGGCTTCCCTGGAAGCAAAAGTTGCCGAACTCGATGAGCGCATGAGCGCTCCCGATTTCTGGGATAACCCCGCCACGGCTCGCGCCCTCATGGCCGAGGTAAACCCCATTAAGCGCCGCCTGGAGCAGTTCCGCTCCCTGGAGAGCGGGCTGGATGACATCGAAGGCATTATTGAAATGGCCGCCGAAGAGCCTGAGATTGCGGCTGAGGCACTGGCCGAATATGAAGCCTGGGTGAAGCGCCTGCAGGAGTTTGAGCTGATTACGCTGCTGAACGGCCCGCACGACAACGCCGGCTGCTATGTCACGATTCACGCCGGAGCCGGCGGCACCGAGGCCTGCGACTGGGCCAGCATGCTGCTGCGCATGTACCTGCGCTATTGCGAGCGCCACGGCTTCAACACGGAAATCATGGAAAGCACGGATGGCGATGAAGCCGGCATCCGCTCCGTAACGATAAAGATTGACGGCGAGTACGCTTACGGCTACCTGAAGAACGAGCGCGGCATTCACCGACTGGTGCGCATGAGCCCGTTCGACTCCGCCGGCAAGCGCCACACCTCCTTCTGCTCGCTGGATGCCACACCCGATATCTCGGATGATATCGAAATTGAAGTAAAGGAAGCCGATGTGAAGATGGATACCTACCGCTCAGGCGGTAAGGGTGGCCAGAACGTGAACAAGGTGGAAACAGCCGTGCGTCTGACACACCTTCCCACCGGAATCATCGTGGCCTGCCAGACCCAGCGCTCCCAGCTGCGCAACCGCGAGGAGGCCATGCGCATGCTCAAAGCCCGCCTCATCCAGCTGGAGGAAGACCGCAAGCGCGCCGAGGCCGACCGCCAGTATTCGGAAAAGGGTGATATTGCCTGGGGCAACCAGATTCGCTCCTACGTCTTCCAGCCCTACCAGATGGTCAAGGATCTGCGCACAGGCGTAGAATCCGGCAACATCCAGGATGTGATGGACGGCAATATCGATGCCTACATCGAAGGCATGCTCAGACACAACATGTAACCCATAACGAAGGCCGAAGGACGAGGGGCGGATTCCCCGCTGAAATCCGTCCGTCGGCATTCGGCCTTCGGGCTTTTGCCACATGCTTACCATCGACGTTCTCACCCTCTTCCCCGAGCTCATCAGCACCCCCCTCTCGCAAAGCATCATGGGGCGCGCTGCCGACAAGGGAATCATCGATGTGCGAGCCCACCAGCTGCGAGACTGGGCTCATGACAAACACCACCGCACGGATGATTACCTGTGCGGCGGCGGTCAGGGCATGCTCATGAAGTGTGAGCCCATCTTCGAAGCCATCGAGGAACTGCGCCGCGACAACACCAAAGTTATCCTGATGACACCGCAGGGGCGCGTGTTTTCGCAGCCTGTCGCGGAAGAGCTGGCAGCCCCCTGTCTGGAGGGAGATGCGCACTACATCTTCCTGTGCGGGCATTATGAGGGTGTGGATCAGCGGGTAATTGACACGCTGGTGGACATGGAGCTCTCCATCGGCGATTACATCCTCACCAACGGAGCCATTGCAGCCGTCGTCGTGATCGATGCCATTGCACGCCTGCTGCCCGGTGCCCTGGGCGACGCCCGCAGTAGCGAGGAGGAATCCTTTGCCAACGGCCTGCTGGAAGCCCCGGCATACACCAAGCCCAATGTGTTCCGCGGTATGGAGGTGCCGGAGGTGTTTCTCTCCGGCAATCACAAAGCCATTGCGGAATGGAAGCTCGAGCACGCGCTGGAGCGCACCAAAACGAACCGCCCCGACCTCTACGAGGCCTGGGCAGCCGCTCACCCGGAACATTTCGCCCCCAAAAAGAAAAAGAAACGCACCCCGCTCACTCACTACAAACCACGCCCGGAACAAAAAAAATCCGAGCAAGATTAAAAAAAATCAAAAAAAATTGAACAAACTCTCAGCGGATGTGTCTTACACTGTGAGAGCGCACGAGAGAGTGCCTTTCATGTGGAGGTGAGAGCCCACAAAGTCTTTTTCATGTAATTTCAGAGTTGATTGATACGAGCGGGAGAAGCCGGGAGGCTCTCCCGCTCGTTCGTCTATCGGCATGCGTGTCACGCACGGCGTTTTTTTCTATAAAAGCTTGCATAAAATCTGCCCGTCTTGTATAATCGCGCGCGTATGGCAAAACGGTGGTACAACAATCCGTTCAAATTAGCTTTTCTGGGGCTTGCAGCAGTAGGTCTCGGCGGAGCGTGCTATATATTTGCCGGGGGCAAGGGTGCCGCTGCTCGTGCCACAGAAAAAACGGACAATATTTACGCTGCCGATGAGCCGCTGAGCACCATGCCGGATTCCCTCATACCGGGTTTGGTGCTTCTGACGGCGGATCAGATGGTACGCACTCCGCTGGCAGACGGCTTTCAGTGGCCGGTCGGCACCCCCGCTATGGGGATGATGTATGATGCCCAGGGCTTCGGCGTCATGAATCAAAAGCGTGGCGGCCACCACACCGGCCTGGACCTCAACGGCATAGGCGGAGAAAACACCGATGAGGGCGAACCCGTCCATGCCGCCGCCCGAGGGCTGGTTATCTACAGCGGAGCCCCGCACGAAGGCTGGGGCAATATCGTTGTCATTGCCCACCGCCTTCCCGGCAGCGACAAAATCATCCAGACCCTCTACGCCCACCTGCATGAGCGCAGCGTACGCCCCGGCCAGACAGTGGCTCGCGGGCAACGCATCGGCTCCATCGGCACAGCCAACGGGCACTACCTGGCTCACCTTCACTTTGAAGCCATTGAATCGCTGAGTCAGGAAGCCGGCATGCCGGGCTATCACCCGGCGGGTACCATGAACCGCATCGACCCGGCCAAGCTCATAGCCGAGCACCCTGCCCCTGCCGCAACAGACCCTTACGAACAAGTTCGCCGCCTGATGATTCGCGAGGCTGCAAACGCCACCCCTACCACAACCACAGCCCCCGCTCAGCCGGGCACCATTCAGCTTAACCCCTCACAGTTCCTTAAACAGTAATGAAACGCAGCATCCTTCTTTTCCTCGTCACGTTCCTGATTACCGCCGGCATAGGCGGTGGTGTGTACTACGCCATCTCTCAGGGCATGATTCCCGGCGTGACTCTGGTGCCCCGACCCACTCAGCCCGAGGTACCCCCCACCACACCGGACACCCGACGCAGACGCCGACTCAGACGCCGACCGAGACTCCTACCACCCCCCCACCGCCTCCCACGCCGGAGCCGCCCGGGACCCCGACCCCGGAGCCGACTCCCACGCCGGAGCCGACTCCTACCCCCGAACCGACTGAGCCCACCACACCGGACACCCCCGATACACCGCCCTCTTCGGAACCCGAGGTAGCACCGCAGCAGCCGGAGACCACCCCCGAGCCTACTGCACCGACCGAGCCCGAAAGACTGATTCTCAACCCGTCAGAGCCGCCTCGCAACGCCGAGCACAAGGCCGTGCTCATTGCCCGCGAAGCCCTCAAGAGCGACGACCCCGAAGGTGCTATGAAGTACCTTGTGGAGCGTAACAACATCTCCCCCGAGGCCGCTGCCGCCCTGCTCGAATGGAACAAGAACAACAAGCCCGGCGATATCGAGGAAATCGGCAACAGTCGCCGCGAAGACGGCGCCCGCATCACCCGCTACCGCCTGAAAACAGCTGAGGGAACGGAAGATATGCTGGTGGATGTCGTCACTGACCGCAATGAGTCGGTTATCGTAGCTGCCGCCAAGGCCACATCATCCGATAAAACGGCCATTACGGCCGAGTGCGACCACCTGACAGTAGCCGAGGGATTCATCGAGTCCGTACGCCGTGGCGACATGAGCAAAGCCAGCAGCATGATTACCGGCACGCAGGTATCCCCCGCCACCGTTGCAGGCCTCTGCCTCATCTTCGAGGAAGGCGCCTTCAGCCTGCGCAAAGAAGCCCCCATCCGCAACACCTTCCAAAACGATTCGTTCGCCGGATACCTCGTCTACCTCGTCAGCGCCAATGACCCCAAGCCCGCCAACATCGGCCTGGAGCTCGCACGCACCGAGCCCGGCTGGCGTGTGCAGGCCGTGGCTCTCGATGCCCTGCTGAGCAGCTACGAAAACCAGGCCAACGAAGAAGGCGGCCGCTACTTCCCCATCGTAAAGAACCCCAAGGGCGGCGACTCTCTGGCTCTCTTCTTTGCCTTCAATGAATCCGACCTCACCCCGCGTTCGCTGCGCCAGTTGCAAATTGTGGCAGAGCTGCTGAAGGAGTCCAAGGGCAAGCTCAACATCTCGGGTCATACGGATGACGTAGGCTCCGAGGCCTACAACCAGAAGCTTTCCGAGCGCCGTGCAGATGCTGTGAAGGCAGCCCTTGTCGGCTTCGGCGTGGCTCCTGAGCAGATTACTACCCACGGTCTTGGCAAGAGCCAGCCGCGCCGAACCTACAAGGAGGACGACTCCGAGCAGGTGGTGGACTACATCCGCGGTGAGAACCGCCGTGCGGAAATCTACCTCGATTTCGAGTCATGAAATACACCCTGCGCCCGGCCACACCCGGCCGGGATTTTGCAGCTGAGCTCAATCCCGAGCAATACGCCGCTGTCAGTACAGACGCCCGCCACGCCCTGGTGATAGCGGGCGCAGGCAGCGGCAAGACGCGCACCCTGACCTACCGAGTAGCACGCCTGCTGGAGTGTGGGGTAGCCCCCTGGCGCATCCTGCTGCTCACCTTTACCAACAAGGCCGCGCGCGAAATGCTCGAACGCGTGGGGCAGCTCACCGGCCAAGGCAGCGAGCAGATATGGGGAGGCACGTTCCACTCCGTAGCCAACCGCCTGCTGCGCAGGCATGCCCAACGGTTAGGCTACCTGCCGGGCTTTTCCATACTGGATAGCGACGACCAACGCGCCCTCTTCCGCGCGCTCGTGAAGCAATACTCCGGCAAAACGACCAAGGCGGATCGCTTCCCCAAGCCGGAGGTGCTCATCGGGCTGCATAGTCTGGCCATCAATACCGGCCGCACCTGGCAGGATACCCTGGTGCAGGACTACGGACACCTGGAGCGCTTTGAGGAAGCCATCGGCAAGATATTCGAGGCCTATCGCGCCCGAAAACAGGAGAGCAACTCCATGGATTTCGATGATTTGCTCACCAACATGGTGCGCCTGCTGAAAGAACATGCTGATGTGCGCCATGATTTGCAGGACCGCTTCCTGCATGTGTTGGTGGATGAGTATCAGGACACCAACACCCTGCAAGCCGAACTGATAGCCCTGTTGGCGGGCGGTGAGTCCACCTCGCTCATGGTGGTGGGGGACGACGCCCAGAGCATCTACTCATGGCGCGGCGCCAATGTGGACCACATCTTCGACTTCACGCACACCTATCCGGATGCGCAGGTATACAAAATCGAAACAAACTACCGCAGCGTCCCCGCCATCCTCGAAATCTCCAACGCCGCGATTGCGCAGAACTCCCGCCAATTCGTCAAAACACTGCGCCCCGCCCGCGATGCCGGTAAGCTGAAGCCGGCTGTAATCCCCGCGCCGGACAACCGCACCGAGGCTCGCTTTGTAGCCCAGCGCATCGATGAGCTCATGGGAGCCGGCATCCCCGGCAAGGACATAGCCGTGCTCTACCGCGCCCACTTCCACAGCATGGATGTGCAGATGGAGCTCACCCGCAACCACATTCCCTTCCGCATCACCAGTGGCCTGCGCTTCTTTGAGCAGGCTCACATCAAAGACATCGTCGCGTGGCTGCGCCTGCTGGCCAACCCGCGCGATGAGGTCGCCTTCCGACGTATTGTAGGCACCTTCCCGCGCGTAGGCGATGCCACAGCCGCCAAATTATGGCAAGGCTGGCTCAGCGCAATCGAAGCGTGGTTTGCTGCCAACCCGGCCGAAACAACCATCACCTCCCCTCACTCGGATGTGTTGAAGAAAGTGAGCGTCCCCGCCGCCGCGCGGCTGCACTGGGGAGGCTTCCTTACCTCGATGGACAGCCTGCACCCCGCCGACCGCGAGCTCACCCCCACGGAGCTTGTCAAGCTCGTGCAGAACTATATGAATGCCTACATGCGCTCCGCGTACGATAACTACGAAGAACGCATGGAAGACATCGGGCAGCTTGTCAAATCCCTGTCAGATATGCCCGACCTTGACACCTTCCTGAGCCAAGTAGCCCTGCTCAGCGAGGTGGACAACGACACGGCGCAAGATGATGACTGCGTGACCCTCTCCACCATTCACCAGGCAAAGGGTCTGGAGTGGAAAATCGTCTTCGTCATCTTCCTGGGTGAAGGGCTCTTCCCTCACTATCGCGTCATTACCGGCGGCGACCCGGATGATATAGAAGAAGAAACGCGCCTCTTCTATGTGGCTCTCACCCGCGCGGAAGACCAACTTTACCTCAGCTACCCCCGCTACAACGGGCACAGCTACGACAGCCAGTTCTGCCCGCCGTCGCGCTTCCTCACCACCCTGCCCGAAGGGCTCTTTGAGCTATGGAACATCTGACCCGAGCTTCAGAAGCCGGGTAACTCATGATACAAGCGGTGCATGGACTCCGCCACCATCTCCAGCGTGCATTGAGTCGGGCGCCCCATGTAGCGCACCAGCTCCCAGCGGCAGCGCTCCAGCACCATCTGGTGCTCACAGTAGACGTGCACCACCCCATTGCTCTTTGCTAAACGCTCGGGGTCAATACTCATCCACACCGCGCACATAGCCCCCAGGCGCGGGTTCGACAGCGCCCAGAGCAGGCAAAGCCCCCTGCACCAGCGCACAAACAAATTCCGCTCCGAGGCCGTCGCCAGGCAATACCGCACAGGCGATGGCAGCTTGGGAGGCAACGGCACCACCACACGCACCTTCTGCGAGCCTTCTTTCGTTTCCACATAGGTGCAGCAGCCTGCCACCACCCGCTTGCATCGCGTACCGTACACCAGCAACACCAGGCCATTGTTAGCACACTGCTCACTCTCCAGCAGGCAATGCACCTGTTCCATCGCCACCACCTCGCTCTTTACCTCATACTCATGCACCAACGCTACGCACGACTCCGGCAGATACACCCGCGAGGGAACCGCACCCTTTTTCGCCGATTCCAGCCGGCGCGCATACGCATCGCTATCCGCCCAGCTGCTCTCCCGCCCACCGGGCAACACCAGCCAAGAATTCACTGCCGGCACCTCCACCGGGACATAGAGTCCGCCGTATGGCACAAACATCGGCCCGCCTATCAGGCCGAATCCGCGCTCCGTCACCGCTGCCGGCAGCAAGCCTTTCAGCCCATGCGGCAGGGCTTCTGCCATGGACAGAGCCGCACGTTTCTGAGCATAGCTGTTCATTCCTCCTCCTTCTGTGCTTTATCAAGGCGCAGCGATACGTGCGTTTCACTCATATCGGGCAGCGGCACACCATCAGGCGAGCTGACAATCTGAGATTTGCTCTGCTCCACTTTAAACTCCGGCGCATCTTCCGGCGCTTCGTGCCCCATCGTTATGTTATCGGCAGCCTTTATCAAAGCTTTTACCAACGGCAAGCCACTGGCCCTGCATGCTGCATCCAGCATCGCCATCTCATACGCAGTTAATTTAATCGTGTATTTCACTAAGTGCTTACCGTTTGTACAAGAGCAACTTTAAATTATTTTTATCTCGATGTCAAGACAAACTCTCATCTTCCGACATTTTTTTTACTTTCACCCCACCCCGAATAAAAATATTTTATGTTCAAAGGCGCATTTTACTTTTAGCTTGACAGCCAGATAAAAATATTTTAAATTCACCGCATGACGGTGGAAGGAATCAGACAGGAATTGCTGAGCTTGGGGATGTCCCAAAAAGAGCTAGCGCGCTTGCTGCACATCCACCCCGTTACCCTGGGGCTCATCCTCACAGGCAAAAATAAGCTGACGCCCCAGCTCTGTGCCCACATCAAACTCTGCCTCAACCAATTTCAGGAACAACACTTCCTGCACAAAATAGACCTCCCCATCCACATCGTCAAACGCTGGGTGCCCGATTTTGATGAACTCACCGAAGAGCAGCAATACGAAGCGGTGAACAACGTTTTGAACGAGGCTGCCAAATTGCTGGTAAAAAAAGGCGAAAGCCGTTTCTCTCACCCCGAACAGATAAGCGTCAAAGATTTCACCTCCCGATTGAAAGGCATGCCCACCCGCATCTATGTTTACGAGAATGAAGAAGATGAGGGCAGGCTCATCGACGCCGCAGAATACGACGACGACTAACTCGCAGCCTCAGACCCGGCGCATATAGGCAGCCAGCGCAGGCAACACATCCACATCCGCCGGCAACCACGGCACCGTATCAAGTGCATCAGCAGCCAGCCACCGCGCATCGGCATGCTCCCGTAGCGTCAGCTCGCCGCCCAGCAACGTGCACGCATAGCAATGCATGCGCAGGTGAAAGCTCGGGTAATGCCAGTTTACCGTGTGCAGCAAAGGCCCCACCGCAACCTCCAGAGCAAGCTCCTCGCGGATTTCGCGCACAACCGCCTCCTGCTGCGACTCCCCCGGCTCAATCTTACCCCCCGGGAACTCCCAGCCTCCGCCATGCTTGTGCGGAGCACACTGCGTCGCCAACACTCGCCCCGAATCATCAAATATCAAGGCCGCCACCACTTCCAACACCTTTCTGTTCTTTTCCATCTTCTCCAGATCTTCCATTCCTGTAAAAACAATAGCCACAATAAAAGCTGCAAGCAAACCTCCAATCAGCGCACCGGTGTACCCGCCATCCAGCAAAAATCCACCCACCAGCACACCGCAGGCACCGGCCGAATACGACCATATAGTGAAAGCACGGTTCCGCCGCGCCTCCGCCAGCTGACGCCGTACCAATTCACAAACTTTTGACCGAATAGACATGCCGACCGAATTTACTCCCCACGTTGCCGGTTGTCAAGTGAAACTGTCACCGATTTTCACCAAATCCTCGGTCCCCATCCTTCGCACCGCCGAATACGACGATGAATCCCCCAAAAAAGCTCCGCAAAGCGGGGCTTTCGAATTCCGCGCCTGCGGCGCATGGGAGGTAGAGCTCCGCAGCGGCGCCCACCCGCGCTTTAAGGTGAGGGGCGTGAGCGCTCCGGCGCGAAGCCCCTGCGCAGCAGGGGTGAGAGGCCGTGGGGCGCCCCCGAAGCAACCGCAATGGTAGGAGGACAGGGTGTAGGAGAATCGCCGACGAGCCAACAAAAAAGTCCTCGTCAGAAGGCGAAAGTATAGTAGCCCGGAGCAAGTCGCGATAGCGACGCCGCTCCGGGTTTGCAACAAAAACAAATCAGAGTCCGACGAAGCGAAGCTAAGGAGGCCGACAGCAGCGTGGTTTCAAAGCCTGGCTCACAGGTGATTACTGCGCCCGCGGTCACAAAGCCCCCCTCATTTATGCACATTTATGCGTTGTGGAGCGCATAAATCCGTATAAATCGATTGCAACACAGCAGCCGTCTTCACCCATCTGCGCGGCTCGGCATTGGCCGTACTGCTTTCGGCCTCCTCAGCTTCGCTTCGTCGGGCTCCATTCCTTTAATTTTCCACACCCAAGGCGGCGACCACCCGCGCTGTAAGGGCTCATGGCCTGAGCGCTCCGGCGCGAAGCCCCTGCGCA
>JAUNRE010000103.1 GCA_030535795.1 Akkermansia sp. | reverse complement strand
GGCGATATAACCAGCCCCGTGTAAACGGGGTGACAGCCTGACTAACAATAGCGGTGGCTTTTGGATTTGCTCGTATGCAACCGTCAGTCCACGAAAGGCTGTCGCCGCCGTATTCACGGGGCTCTCAATATTTTTTACTCTATACCCGGGGTTTCCTCCGCTGACGCGGCGTCACCCCGCGCTACCTGCTATCGCCCCGTTTACACGGGGCTTTGGAATTCCGCTCACCTTCGGTTCGCCATACAGCTCGACAAATTAGCGTTTCCCTAATTACTCCAACGCGTCAATATATGAGAGGAATGACAGGGAACCGCGCTGCTGTCGGCCTCCTCAGCTTTGCTTCGTCGGGCTCTGATTTTCTTTTTTCACCCATCCCAAGGTTTCCGCTGCTCCGCAGCGTCACCTTGGGCTACTATACTTTCGCCCCGCGTTGCGGGGCTTTCCCATTCGGCGGGCTGTTGCCCGCGGGTATGCGAAGCTAAGACATCCGAGCGAAAGCTCGCGAAACTTGAACTTTGTCAATTGTAAATTGTAGATTGTAAATGTAGACAAATTCCAATTTGTCGAGGCACCAACGAGCCGCCGAACCTCCATA
Source organism: Akkermansia sp. (assembly GCA_030535795.1). Lineage (GTDB taxonomy): Bacteria > Verrucomicrobiota > Verrucomicrobiia > Verrucomicrobiales > Akkermansiaceae > Akkermansia. The sequence goes on along the minus strand of JAUNRE010000103.1, from coordinate 6,335 downwards.
CCTCGACCTTCGGAATTCGACCTCCGTACTTTTGTAAATCCTCATTGTTTTCCCATGCAGAGCGCATAAAATCCTACGGCCAGAGCCAGCCCCAGCGCCAGGCTCCAGAAACACACTTTTTCCTCGGGTATATGCCAGTAGTAGCGCTTGATGACGAGGCCGCGGATGACGGTCCACAGGAAGAACACCCCCATCATCAGCCCACTCATCACCTCGAAGATATCGTGCAGCCACGCAGCCAGCATCACCAGGCCGATGCCCAAGAGCAGGGCATAGCACCCTTTTTCCCAGGGGAAGCCGTTGGGGGTATCCCCGGGCAGGGGATGACGTGGGGTGCTCATACGCCGGCGGGAATGTTGGTTGCTGCTTCTCCGGCCAGGATGCGGCGGTTTTCCTCTCGTTCGCGAGCCACCTGCTCCTCGGTAGCGCCGAGGCTGCGCAGGGTGTGCGAGGCCATCGAGAGCGCCACTTCTTCCTCGCCCGAGAAGACTGTTTCAGCGCCTTGCCTGCGCAGCATGCGGGCATTGCGGATGTAGGTGGTGTAGGCCACAACGGTGATGCCGGGGTTGATGTTCCAGGCGCTTTCGGCAATATCGTGCGCGGGGGCTGCGGCAGTGGTCACGATGATGGCTTTGGCCTTCTCCGCGCCGGCCATTTGCAGGATGCTGCGCAGGCGGGCATCGCCGTGCAGCACGGGTATACCTGCTTGTGCCAGGCGGTTGACGGTGTCGATGTTCATTTCGAGCACCACCACCTCCAGGTCGTACTTGCGCAGGATATTGCTCATGATTTCGCCGCAGGGGCCATAGCCTACCACGATGATGCGGTGGCGCTCATCGGAGGGCGGCGGCACGTTGCCTGCCACGTTTTTGCGGGCGCCGATGCCGCGTTTCTCCAGGTTGTTGGCCAGCATGGGCACAAAGCGGTAGAGCGCGGCATTGAGCGTGATAGTGATGATGGCTACACCGGTAATCACGTTGGCGGCGTAGTCCGGCAGCATGTGGTATTGCGTGGCTATGAGCGTGGCCAGAATGAACGAGAACTCACCTATCTGCGAGAGCGAGGCTGCCGTCTTGAGCGCCATGCGCAGCGGCTTGCCCAGCACGCGGATGACGATAAAGGCCATGGTGGGTTTGATGAGGAACGCTACGGCACAGGTGGCCAGCGCCAGTTCCCAGTGCTCCAGCATGCCCATGAAGTTGAAGCCCATGCCCACCGATACGAAGAAGAGCACGGCAAAGGCATCGCGCATCGGCAAGGCATCGCTCGCGGCGCGGCTCGCAAAGCGGCTTTGCCCCACCACCATGCCCGACAGGAAGGCGCCGAACTCCATGCTCGCGTCAAATCCCTTTGCCGCCAATACCGCAAAGCCCAGTGCAAACACCAGCACCGCCAGCGTGAACAGCTCGCCTGATGCACTGCGCGATACATAGGTGAGCACTTTCTTCATCACCTTGCGCCCCACAAAGGCTACGCACAGCACCAGCAGCGTGAGCTTGATGGCGGCGCTCCCTATCGCCGGCCCAAGCTCCTTGCCGCTTATCATCACCGGCAGTAGAACCAGCATCAGAATCGTGAAAATATCCTCCACCACCAGCCAGCCCAGTGCCGTGTGACCCGTGGGGGTTTGCAGCAGGCGGTTGTCGCCCAGCACGCGCGTGAGCACCACTGTACTGCTCACGCAGATACACAGGCCGAACATCAGGCTGCTCACCCAGCCGGCATCCCCTCCCAGGCTGTGGAACACCAGCGCTCCCATGCCCGTGCTCACCGCCATGCACACCAGTGCCCCCGGTACCGCTACCTTCTGCACCGCCAGCAAATCCTTGATGTGGAACTGTAGCCCCACGCCAAACAACAGCAACACCACACCCAAATGCGAGAAATCTTCCACGATATGGCTGTCCACCGGCTCGCCCCACCATGGCTGCGCCGCCAGCATGCCGGCTATCAGGTAGCCCACCAGCGGCGAGAGTTTCAGCTTGTGAGCCACTATGCCCAGTACCAGTGCCAGTGTCAGCCCGATGACAAGTGCGTGTATCATATTTGTTTCTGCGGCGCTATCTCTTAAGCCGCACCGCTCAGTCTACCACGTTGCTCGCCTCATGGCAAGCAGTAAATCATGAGTTTCGTAACTCGACTCGAACTTGCCTCGTTCTTCCTCATTGTGCCAACGCGGTGTTGATTTTTTTGTTGTTTTTTTTGAGCGAAATTGCTCGACTGCACCCCTTCTAATATGATAGAAATTGCGTGGTCAACTGCAATGTCATCGCTTTGCCATCTCATGAAACGCTCACTTTACATCTTCCTTGCCGCCGCCTGCGTTGCCTCCCTGGCTTACGCCGCACCCCTCAATCCTGACGATTGGGAGGTAATAGAGGGCGCAGAGCCTCCTGAATATGAAGAATGTTTTACGTTCACTGATGGCAAACTGATTGCTACGGGCAATACCAACGGCAAGGAGCTGTTCTATAAAGTTAATGTAGGAACAAACCCCATGGTGAATGGTAGCGGGTTGTCTATCACGCTTCAATTTAATAATAAATCTTTCTTGGCTGAGAGTGACTCAGAGTTTCATATTATCTTCCATACGGATAACTCTGCAAGAGAGGGAGGAGGTAAAGATGTCTTTCATGTATTCTACGTGCGTAGTGATAAGAATGGGGAAAATGGCCCATTCAACATTTATGACTCTGCTACTCTCATGGATCACTATTTCTCCCTCGAAGATGCCGATACTCTTACCACGGTTACGGTCAATTACGGCATAAAGGATAATAAGTTCTGTTTCTCCTACACATTGAATGGTTCGGAAAGTGATGAATTCATTTATGAAGCAGGAGAGATAAATCCCACTTTAGACTGGCGCCCGAGTTTCGGTTTGGCCCATACCAGTACCAATGCGTTTACCGTGACGGACGTCACTTTCTACCCTGCTGTTCCCGAGCCCGCCACCGCCACGCTTTCCCTGCTGGCTTTGGCCGCTCTGGCAGCCCGCCGCCGCCGGGCTTCTCGTTGATACGCCCAGGCAGGCCGTAAGTAAGGTTGCACAAGTAAGTTCAAGCGGGGTAACCAAGCCCTGCATCGTACGCCCGCCCTTGGTGTTATGCCAAGGGCGGTAGTTTTTTATAGGGAACACCCGACATCCTGCGAGGGAGTGGCTATGAGAGCCGTGAGCCCCCGGCGCATGTCCACTCGCTACATCGACTCATCACGTCGAAGCTTCGGCAAAGACGGGAACACCGGGTAGACATATCTCGCGTATAGCGTCCGAGTAAAATCCAAGTTGCCGGTATGCGTTTTCAGCCGTTTTTGGGACATTTTTGAGAATGCTTCCAAAGAGAAGAGGGAGTTACTTTTTATCGTAACTCCCTCATTTTCAGTTATACGCACGAATGGACTCGAACCATCACGATGTTACTCACTAGAACCTGAAACTAGCGCGTCTACCAATTCCGCCACGTGCGCTTTGGAATGTTTGCGAGGGGATTTAATCATAAAACGGAGAAGAATGCAAGCTAAATTTTGAAAAAAGGCGAAAAAAAAAGCGAAAAAGGGAGAAAAAAGGGCGGGTGAGAGGGGTTGTGGCTTGATTTGGTGAACTGTGGTGCTATAATGCAAGGGAAGATGCCGGCAGAGGAGAAAGGAGTGGATGCGGGCCCTGCGTCGCGCGTGATGCTGCCGCAGGCGATGTCTCGTCGGCGTGCGGAGGGTGCGGTGCCTGACATACCGGATTTGGAGATGCTGCGCATCATCGGCGCAGGGGCGTACGGGGAGGTGTGGCTGGCGCGCACGGTGACGGGAGCGTGCCGAGCGGTGAAGGTGGTGTGGCGAGAGGATTTTGAGGATGAGCGGAGTTTTACGCGAGAGTTTGAGGGGGTGCTGAGCTATGAGCCGATAGCACGCGGGAACCCCGGGCTGGTGCATATATTGCATGTGGGGCGGCGCGAGGGGGCGCACCCGTATTACTACTATGTGATGGAGCTGGCCGATGATGCCTATACGGGGATTCACATAGCACCGGAGGACTATGTGCCGCGCACGTTGCGCAGCGATATGCAGCTGTATGGGCACCTGGCGCTGCCGCTGGACTATGTGTTGGAGGTAGGCAGCCAGTTGGCGCATGCGCTGGAGGGCTTGCATGCGGAGGAGCTGGCGCACCGCGATGTGAAGCCGGCTAATGTGGTGTTTGTGAACAGCCGGGCTAAGCTGGCGGATGCGGGGTTGGTGGCGCCGGATAGTAAGCGGAGTTTTGTGGGGACGGAGGGGTATATACCGCCGGATGGGCCGGGGACGCCGCGGGCGGATGTGTATGCGCTGGCTAAGGTGCTTTACGAGATAGCGACCGGCAAGGACAGGCTGGATTTCCCGGAGCTGCCGGCTGAGCTGCCGGAGGGGACGACGCGGCGGCGCTGGCTGAAGTTTAACGAGATTATCTGCGCGGCGGCGGAGCCGCGGGTGGGGCCGGGCAGTATTGTGACGGCGCGTGAGCTGGCGGAGCGGCTGGATGAGCTGCGGGGGCTGGTGCCCCGGCAGGCGGAGAGGCGGCGCGGGGGTGTGCGGCGTATGCGTGCGCTGTATGCCCTGGTGGGCGGGCTTGCTGTGGCGCTGGTGGCGGCGGTGGGCTCGCATTTTTTGCCGGCGGATACGGCGGCTCGCTTGCGGGCGGCCGTGGCTGTGCTGGCGGGCAAGGTGCCGAGCCACCCTGCGGCGGTGTTGCCCGGGGCGGAGGATATAGGGGCGGCGGAGGGTGCTGAGGGGAGCCGGTTGTTCATAGCCTCGGTGCCCTCGGGCGCATCTATTTATACGGAGGAGGGTGTTTATGTGGATGAGACGCCCTATGGCCCGGTGGAGGTGCGGCCGGGGCAGCAGCTGCGCTTTGTGTTGCGCAAGGAGGGGTATGCTGACACGTGGTTTGCGGGGGAGGTGCCCGAGTCAGGCTTGCTGACGCTGGGTGGGGATTTGCTGCCCTACAGGCCGCCGCGTGAGGGGCAGGAGTGGCAGGATGCGCAGGGAACGGTGTATGAGCCGCAGGGGAAGACCCACCGCGCGGTGGGGGCTGTGACGGTGGAGCAGTTTGATGAGTTTGTGCAGGAGGCGCCGGAGGCGGCGGAGCTGTTGTATGAGGCGGCGCCCGGTAGTGAGGTGGTGCTGACGACGGCAGAAGGAATCAGTGCTTTTACTCTGTGGCTTTCCCGCCGCTGTGCGGCGGCCGGTACGCTGGGGCAGGACCACTCGCTGGTGGCACTGCCCGAGCCGGGGGTGGCGCCGGTGAATGGCATGTGCGCGTACCGCCTGAGCACGACGCTGGTGATGAAGACGCCCATAACCGTGTATAGTAATCCGGCGGGGGCGGAGGTGCGGCTCAACGGGCGCCTGCTGGGGGTGACGCCGATGCTGGCGGAGCGTGTGCCGCTGGCGCCGTATTTGCTGGAGGTGCGGCTGCCGGGGTATTCGGTGGTGCGGCGCAGCGGGTTGTCGCCGCGCGGGCTGGCGCTGAATGTGGAGCTGCAACCCAATAATTCCGTTACGTTTGGGGCGGAGTGGATTAACAGCCTGGGGTTGAAGTTTCGTCCGCTGGCACCGGCGCTGCTGGTGGGGGCTACCGAGGTGCGCATGAGTGATTATCGGGCGTATTGCCGGGATTCCGGTGTGCCGGAACCCCAGAGGCCTTCCTTTGAGCAGAATGAGCACCACCCCGTGGTCTATGTGTCGCGTACGGATGCCGAAAACTTTGCCCGCTGGCTTACCGCCCGCGAGCGCGAGCAGGGGCTCATCGAGGCGACGGATTTTTACCGCTTGCCGACGGATGTGGAGTGGAGCGCGATGGTGGGCCGCAAGGCTGAGGAGGGGGAATCCCCCTACGCCCGCCACCGCCAGCACTCGGGCATTGCGGCGCAGGATTTTCCGTGGGGAATGCGTTGGCCGCCGCTCAGGGATACCGGCAATTTTGCCGATGCCACGGCTCACCCCTATGTGCCGGTGAATCATGTGATACCGAATTATCGGGATGGCTTTGCCTATACGGCTCCGGTGGGCTCCTTTGCGGCTAATGCACTGGGGCTACACGATTTGAGCGGTAATGTGCAGGAGTGGGTGAGCGGGGAATATGGCGGGCCGCAGGATTTTGAGTTCCGGCACCACGGCGTGACCCGCGGCGGGGATTATACGTCGTTTCGTCCCAGCCAGTTGAGCTCCGCAGGGCGTACGCCGCGCCCCGCTGAATCCCGCCGCCCGAATGTGGGCTTCCGTCTTATCCTGGAGCGCTACCATCGGAGCTTTTATTGACTTGGCAATTAACTACCATTGTGGTATAATAGCCGCATGATAGCAGA
>JAUNRE010000102.1 GCA_030535795.1 Akkermansia sp. | reverse complement strand
TAGCTACGCATCCCCGCGCGGGCGACAGCCCGCCGAACTTTCAAATTCGACCTTCTGAATTCGACCATCGTACTTCTACAAATTGGCGGTTTTCCTAATTATTCCAACGCGTAAAGCATCATTTACTTTCATTCACCCCATATACGCCAAATGTGGAAATACCAAGGCGAGGTGCAGATTTCCAACACAACTTCGAGTCAACTCTAGATTTTTCTCTTATTTTTTCTTGACGTAATGAGACAGATGGGCTAACATGAGGGTAGCAGACAACCAGAATACCTGCCACACAGAGAACGATGAAAGCAGTACTACTTTTCCCCGGACAGGGAGCCCAGAAAGTGGGCATGGGCAAAGACCTTTACGACACCTACCCGGCCGCCAAGGCCATGATGGATGCAGCTGATGCGGCGCTGGGCTATTCGCTCACGGACGTCATGTTCAACGGCCCGGATGCAGAACTGACACGCACGTGCAACTGCCAGCCGGCGCTCTACCTGCATGGGCTGGCGCTCTACGAGATACTGCGCAGCGAGGTGGAGATAGAGCCTGTGGCCGCCGCCGGCCTGAGCCTGGGCGAGTTCACCGCTCACGCCGCCGCCGGTACCTTCAGCATGGAGGATGGCCTCAAAATCGTACAGAAACGCGGTGCTTTCATGGAGGAAGCCTGCCAGGCTGCCCCCAGCACCATGGCAGCCATGATTGGCGGTAACGACGAAGCCGTGCAGGCGCTCGCCGCCGAATGCGACATCGATGTCGCCAACTTCAACTGCCCGGGTCAGACTGTCGTGAGCGGCTCGGTTGAGGGTGTAGACAAAGCCGTGGCCGGAGCCAAGGCAGCCGGCTTTAAGCTGGCCAAAAAGCTCAACGTAGCCGGTGCCTACCACAGCCGCTTTATGAAGAGTGCGCAGGAAAAACTGCTGCCCGAGCTGGCTGCCGCTGCCATGCAGATGCCCGCTTGCCCCGTATACTGCAACTATGAAGCACGCCCTGTCACCGGCACGGATGACGTGCGCGCCATGCTGGGTGCCCAGGTATGCGGCTCCGTCCGCTGGTCTGCCAGCATGCAAGACCTCGTAGCCAAGGGGCACACCCTCTTCATCGAAATGGGTCCCGGCAAAACCCTCGCGGGAATGATGGGTCGCATCTGTAAGGATGTCACCGTCATCTCCATCGAGGACGTACCCAGCCTGCAGGCTGCTATCGAGACCCTCAAGGGCATGAACTGATAGCCCTCGTCACATATTCCCCCTTCCTCCCCCGCTGCCGACTATGGCTGCGGGGGATTTTCATGCCCGATGCGCGCCGCACACGTTCCTACCGCGTCCTTACCTGCCGCAGAAGCTCAGCACAGGTTACATGCCCTGCTTCGAGTGCAGCTTCCAAGGGGGTTCTACCCCGGCGGTCGCGAGCATCAGGCCTGATACCGGGAGCGGCTAACAGCAGGCGCAGGCACTCCGCACGCCCCAAAGCAGCGGCAGTATGCAGCGGCGTTCGGCTCCCGCACATTGCCCAGGAATCCGTAGCGTTCACATCGATACCCGGAGCTGCCAGCAAAAGCCGCACAAGCTCCGGGCTATTGCGGCTCACCGCCATGTGCAGCGGGGCAGAATGCATGCCCCCACGCATGTTGACATCGATACCCGGTTGTGCCAGCAGCAGGCGCACACACTCCGTGTGCAAACCACACACCGCCAGGTACAGCAGCGACATAGGCGCCGACATCTCATGGCAGGGCAAGGTCGCATTCGGGTTCACGCCCGCCGCCAGTAAGCGTTTCAATGCCTCGGCATCTCCCCGCCCGGCTGCTATGCAGGCAGAATACCCGGCTACCTCATCGGCAGGCAGCCCCTTGTAATACGGCAACAGTAGCTCCACAATATCCGGCGCACCGCTTTGCCCGGCTGCTCGCAACAGGCTCCGGTATTCCCCAGGCTCCGCTCCCGCTGCCAGCAAACGTGCTACCTCCTCGGCCTCGCCATGGGTGCAGGCATCGTACATAGCCTCATACCACTGCGGCGCCGGCTCTGCCATGCAGCGGCAGTACGGTTCGCATTCACAGCACGGGTAGCACTCACAAACACCCGCCACCGGCAGGGCCCACCCCAGCAGGGCGATGAAGGCTAATACCCGCATTGGTTTTTACCCCTTCGGTGTCAATTGCGGGGGAACAAGCCCCTCAAATCGTTAAAATCAATCGAGGGCGGCGTATCCAAATCATCCTCGCCGGCCGGACGACGGCGGCCGGGCATGGGATAGCGCCCGGGAGGCCCGCCGGCGGAGAAGAATGAGCCCGGCCGATTCCCCGCAGATACAGGCTCCGGCGCTTCATCATCATCGGCGCCGGACGGCATGAGCTCAGGCTGGTGCATGACCGGCTGTTGAGCGAAGTTCAGCATAGGTGCCGGCTGCTGCGGCAGCGTCGGCTCTTCCTCTTCTTCCTCATCAGCGTCTTGCTCCTCATCATAAAGTTCGGCTTCTGCTACGGAATCCGGCAGAGAAACGGGCTCCTCGACCTCCTCATCATACAGGGAATCGCCCTCATCATCATCGGCCGCATCTTCCGCAGGCTCCTGCTGCACAGGCAAGGGCACACGCTCGGGTACGGGTGGAGTTTCAACGGCAGTCTTGAACTCATCGGCATTGATGGAAGCAATGAGAGTCACGCGAATTTCATCCCCGAGGTGGGGCTTGACCGTCGTGCCGAAGAAGATGTTGACCTCCTCATCGGCCAAGGCGGCGCGAATGTGCTCCATGATGGTACGGATTTCCGTAAGAGAAAGGCTATCGCCGCCGGCAATATGCACAATGACCGTGCGGGCAAAGCTGAGGGCACCGTGGTAAGCCACCAGCGGGGATTCAAGCACGGCCTGCGCGGCTGCCTCGGCGCGGTTCGGGCCATAGCCGCTGCCGCTACCGAAGATACAGCGGGAGTCCTGATTTTCGAGCGCCGTTGCCAGCTCATCGAGCCCGAGGTTGATAAAGCCCGGGGAGGAAGCAAGCATGGGAACGGAGGCCGTAGCGCGAGCCAGAATGCGGTCCACCTCCTCGAAAACGGCGCGAGCACCCACACGGTTGCGGAAAAGCTCCTCCATGTAATCATTTTCAAAACAGAAGACAATATCGCTGAGGCGAGCCACCTCCTCGCGCGCCAGCTCTGCCTGCTCGCGGCGGCGCTTACCCTCGAAGCTGAAAGGCATCACCAGAACAGACACCAAGAACAGGCCGGCCTCGCGTGCCATCTGCGCCAGCACCGGGGCTGCACCCGAGCCCGTGCCGCCACCCAGGCCTGCCACCAGCACCAGCAGGCGGGCATCCTTCAGTATGGCAGCTATCTCGCTGCGGCTCTCGTGCGCAGCATGTGAACCCACCGAGGGGTCGCCGCCGGAGCCCAGGCCATGGTTAAGCCCACCGCCCAGCTGCACAAAGTCCACATTACTACCGCAGGCGCGGCCCACGCGCTCATCGAGCGACATGGTGTAAAGGCGCACATTATTCGCGCTGGAACCGGCAAAACACTGCAAGATGTTGGCACCTGCACCGCCAATGCCAACAATGGCAATGCCGTCTTCCTTCTGCGGAATTGTCTGGTAAGGGAGCATAATCTGTATGAGGGGGGTATGGGGCTGTGGCTGCGGCAGGAAAAATCAGTAACGGCGGCGGAATATGCGCAGCAGGCGCTTCACAAAGCCGGGGGAGGCACTGCGCAGAGCCTCGTCATCATAGCGCTGGGCAAAGCGAATCAACCCGATAGCCGTGCAGTAGCGCGGGTCGGCCAGGTAAGAGTAGCTCTGCCCCTCCGCCAGCGGGGTAGGCTGGTGCACCGGCACGTTGTAGATGTGGCGAGCCAGCGAATCCAGCCCGCGCATCAGGCTGGTACCACCGGAAAGGTAGACGCTCATGCCGCTCTGCTTCCACACATCCTCGGGCACGCGCTTACCCACACGCACCAGAATATCGGCCAGGCGGTTACGGATGATGCGGTTGAGGTCGCCGCGAGCGATGGAAGCATCGCTGAGGCCGTTTTCGCTCTTGTACTGGGCGAGGGAGCGGTCTTTTTCATCGCCAAAGGCATTGCCCTCAGTGCACTTGAGCACCTCGGCCGCCTTGTTGCTGTTTACGCGTTGATCCGAGAGCTTCATGATATCGCTGTTGATAGTATTGCCGCCGGCGGGTATGCAGCCGCTGGCCACTACATCGCCACCACTGTAGCAGATGAAATCGGACGTACCGCCGCCAATGTCGATGAGCAGCGCCCCGGCTTCCTTCTGCTGGCGGTTAAGCACCATCTGCGCCGTTGCCAGCGGGGCAAAAACAATATCCTCCACATCCAACGGAACCTGACGCACGCAGAGCAATGAGTTCTGCAAACGGGTGCGGATACCGTGCATCACATGGCAGTTCACATCAAGCGTACGGCCGGTAAGCCCCACAGGGTGGCGAGAGGCCTCGCGATTATCGATGGAGAAATTGCCCAGCTCGCGGTTCACCGCAAAGCGGTCGGCCGAAATCTCGGCCTTCTCGGCCTTTTCCTTTGCCAGGAGCACGTGCTCCTCCTCGATGATGTCTTCATCATCCGGCAGGCGGTAGGAGCCCATGTAGTTCTCACCGTGAATATGCTCACCGGTGACGGAAAGGAACACATTGAGGATATCCACTTCGGCGTGGTCCTGAGCCAGCTGCCAGGCATCGCATACGCACTGACGGGCAAAGGATTGATCCACAATCTCACCCTTGCGCACGCCGGCGCTGGGCACCTCGCCCACACCGATGATAGTAGCAGTGGCGTCCGGGCGAATCTCGCCCACCACCATACATGTTTTGGAAGTACCGATTTCGAGACCTACGAGAATTTTTGACTGAGCCATAAAACAGCTTGAACGTTCTGAGTTAGAAAAAGCTTTAATTAACGATTCTTGACGCTATTGTAGCAGATAAAAAGCGCTGCTGCGCGTCAAATACGCGTCATATTCAGCGATATTGAGCACACTGTTGAGCAGTAGGCATGATAGACGGACGCAGCGTGACGTACCCCGGGTCATAATCCTCCGACGGTACGAAGAGGTAACCGGGCTTGGCATTGCGCACCTCGAATGCCGTGGGGCGGAAGACGGGCAACACCTGGTTGGTGCTCGGGTCGTACGCGTTGGTGCCTGTATACGAGCCTTTAATGATATACTCTACATTGTTATCGCGGCCAAACACCGCTCCCTCGGTCGGGGGCTCAATACCGCGGTCGGGCGTTAGGCACTGCCGCTCATCCATGAGCACCAGCTTGGAATACCGCCAGCTTTCGCCCGGGCGGCGCAGGTAGCCCCAGAAGCGCGTGTAGGGTATCCTGTAACGGCGGCCGATAAAGTAGTCGCCCGGCGTTTCGCGGGCAATCGCAGCCTCGCGCTCACGCAGAGCCTCGCAGTCGGATTTGAGGGTATCGCACTGGCACAGCAGCAAAACTGCGGCAGCAATGTAAAGGGATTTTCTGATCATGGCAGCGGCTTAGCCGGGCTTAGTAGCCCGGATTTCATTATTTCTCCGTATTATCCTTATTGTTGAGCAGGTTCTCGAAAGCCTTACGCTGCTTAGCCTTGCGACGGGCAGAGGAGATGATACTCCACAGAATCAGCAACACCAACAGGCCGCCCACACCGGCGATAATCTTGCGCATGTTGTCATCCAGCTCAATGCCGAGCGCCTGCAGCAGGTTCTTCGCCTCAGTCGTTTCGGTAGACTCCGTGCTTTCGGTATCCGGCACATCCAATTCAGTATCGTCTATAGTAGCCACCGGTACAGCCGGGCGCGGAGCGGGGCGGGGTGTAACAGCCGGGGTTGCTGCGGCAGTGGGCTTGCCGGTAGTTGCCGGACGCGGGGTCGGCTTGGTGGCCGCAATGGCCGTACCCGGTGCCGGCGTCGGCTCTATGTGCATGCGGCGCTCCTCATCAATGCGCAGCTGTTTCGCAGCGCCGGCCATGCTGGTATTACCCATGGCCGTGCGGCCGCTCGTCTCGCTGGCATCACCTATGGTCATGCGATCCACCGTGGGCGCCTGCGCAAACCAGCACAGGCGGGAACACTTGTTCTTGCCGGCAGCTTCCCAGAACAACAAGCTCTTGTCCGTGAGACGCATCAGGCGCGTGTTCTTCTTCATCCCCACACGCTCCACGGCATTCTTCTTCGTCGGCGTCCACTTCACCCCCTCGCGGCGCCCTTCCGTCAGGCTCTTCACATCTGCCAGAGCCGCACGCTTTTCGGCCGAGGGTTCGTAGTCTATGATGATGGATACTACCTTCTCAGTGCGAATATCGAAATCCACTATAATGCTCTTGCCCGCCACTTTCCATGTGCGGCGTACGGAGTTATCCTCCAGTATACGGTAATGATAATCCTTGCTGAAATGGCGATCCGCATACGAACGCGTCAATCCGGAGGTCAGTTCCGATACCTCCAACGCTACAGCACTGCCACTCAGTGCCACCAATAGCGCACCTATACAACTCAGCTTCTTCATATTTCTCTTCATACTCCTTTTATTTCTGAAATACCACGGTACACTCAACCGCCACCCCACTTTTACCACATTTTATCACCTTTCTCAAGCAGAAATACAGACCGCAACACAAAAATGACTTGACATCCCGCCTCTTCACCCCCATAATCTCGCCACCACCTCTCGGAGAGATGGCTGAGTTGGTCTAAGGCACTCGACTCGAAATCGAGCGTGGCAGAGATGTCACCGTGGGTTCGAATCCCACTCTCTCCGCTGGTAAAAACCCCGCATAAGTCGTTGATTTATGCGGGGTTTTCGTTTAAGTTACCCATGGAAAACCACACGGTTCTAAATTACGAAAAAATTACGACTTAAATTACGACTACACAGCCATGAGCAAGCAATATTACAACGGACCTCTGTCCATTAACAAAGATGCAAAGTCGCCCTTCTGGTTCGTCTCGTTCGTCGCGACAGACGGAAAGGCTCGCCGAAAAAGTCAAACGTCTTCTGCCCTCGCCCGCCCGCTGCGCCGTGTGGC
>JAUNRE010000101.1 GCA_030535795.1 Akkermansia sp. | reverse complement strand
CAAAGAAAATCTTCCATACATCCGGCAATCATGCGCTATAGAGGCGCGTTATCGAACCTCTATGGAATGACAATGTTTGTAGATTGTAAATGTAGAAAAACTCCAATTTAGTTGTCAAAACAGGCCTAACCTTCTAATTATATGGAGAGGGCTGCTGTGGATTATTCGCCTTGTTGGCCTACGGGCTGATTCGGGACATCACCCCCCGGTAGATGAAGCGCTTTTGAAGTAATTGATAAACAACTCCAGCGCGTGCGGTGAATCGGGGGATGGTTCCGGCCCCCACGGGGCGCGGATGCGGTGTGGCGGCGTCTCGTGGTCGGCCAGAACGTATGTTAAATAAAGCGGTTTGCCGTTGTTAACCTGAGCATCGGGGTGCTGAATTTCCAGCAGGGCTTCTACTCTGAAACCCTCCAGGTCGAATACTTTGCGTCCCGGCTTAAGCCTTTCTTCCAACAAAGCACGAACAGCCAGCAGTTTCCCCTTCTGCACCGGGACACGGTATAAATCTACCACCCCATCGGACAGCGTTTTGTGATTGGTCAGCCTATAGTATGTCCCGGCCTCGTAATCTACGCGCTGAATAGCGAGCGGAACCCGGAACCGGACCTCTTTGCCACAGTATGAAGCAAACTCCGGAACCCCTGATAAATCGAAAACTTTATTCTGAAGTTGGCTGCCATCACCCAATTCCTGACGGTTCGTCCACTGTTTTTCGGTGGAAAAATCCCATCCTGCCGGGATTTCGGCTCCCCCTACTTCTGCGTGGATATATTCATGTTCAGGCGAACAGCTCACACAGACGCCCACAGCCGCAAGGCACAGGGCTGTGGTGGCAAGGATTTTACGGAAATTTGTCTTCATCAATATCTATATCCTTCTACCTATGATTATACTTCTCGGCACCGAATCCGCAACAAAAAAATCACCATGAACACCCCCGCCACCAGCAGGATATCCCATAAGCCAAAATGGAATCTCTTGCTTTGTCCGGTTGGCGTGAAGGAGGAGTCCTTGCTGACGAGAGAAAGAACCGAAAGCAGGATTAACAGTAGTCCGACCACGCTGAGGGGTAATGATATGCTGACTTCTGCGAGAATCATGCGAGGAAGTTAGTTGCTGGGATTGAGGGGGAAATGTAGAACTACTGTCGCCGCTGAGGATATTATTCATAAGGGGGCTTACCAATAATACTGAGTTTTGTATATTTTGTGAATCACCTCTTCCGTGGGGGAATAAAGTATTTGTTCCACCATATTCACCGGGCGCAGAGTGTGGTTGCGGAAATAGTTATCAACAGCAGGCGGCAGCTCGCAAGGCTTGTCTGTATGAATCAGAAAAGAAGAGTAGTAGCTGTTCACATGACCGCGCATGCCATAATAGGTGACACCTTGCGCAGCAAACTCGTTCCTTAAATCCAAAGTCGTCTCTATACCTGCAATGTAGTCATTTCTGGCATCAACATCTGCAGCACAGGGAATAAAACCAAGCAGAAATACGATGACTGCCGAACAGATAGCTACGGCGATAATGATTTTCAGGAAACAGCTCTTCATTTTTCTATCTCTAACCATATAATACATCCCGGCACCGAATCCGCAACAAAAAAGTTGCAGAAAGTGAGGGGCTTCTAATAAATAGGCGCACATGGCGGGTATTTTGTTGCACATTTTCTGCATTGCCGTCATAAAAACGTTGTTGACTCAGGTAAAAGAACATGATATAACCCGGCTCAGGAAAATGATGAAGTTGGGACATTTGGCAGCCATGGCTCTCTGGGGATTGGGGGTAGTGGTGGCTGTGGCGAGTATGGTTCTCCTGCCGGGGAGGGACACCGGCAGGGCTGTTGCTGTGCTACTGCTTTCCTTGGGGTTCCTGGCTATGACCATTTGGGTGGCGCGGAATGAATGGCTGTTGAATGACAAGGGAATATGGGATAAGTTGCGCAGGGCTATTGAGAAAGATAAGCCGGAGCTTGCCTCGCGCTGCATACGCACTGCGCTGAGGGATGGTTCTCAAACATGCAAGGATGATATCGCCTCTTGTCTACAGATGGCGTTGCAGAAAGAACGCTGGCAGGTGGCTACAGCCATGCTGAACGCCGGTGCCGCGAATCCGGCTATATTGAACCCGCCTCATTTTTTCGCGCTTGGTGTGCTGGAGCAATGTGTGGTGGATGGCAATCTGCAGGCGATTCGTCTGCTGCTGGAGCATGGAGCTTCGCCGGATGCCGGCACGGGCTATCCGCCGCTCTTGGATGCACTGGCTAGGGGACGGCTGGACATCGCTGAGCTGCTGCTGGCGCACGGGGCTTCTCCGCAGGGGGCTCACCCGGACTTTAACCCCGACCGCTTGACGGCATTGCACTTGCTTTGTTCCTACCGGCAGGCGACCGATGTGGCCGCTGATATTCGGATTGCCGACAGATTGTTACTGGAAGGGGCTGATGTTAATGCGCGTACTCTCAGTGGCTTTACTCCGCTGGATGTTGCTATGGACAGTCGATTATCCACCGGTGCCGCGCATCAGGAATTGCTGGATTTCTTGCGTGCTCGGGGTGCAACGCGCGGGGCTTTGCTCAGTGTGCCGCAGGCGAGTTTCAGCGCAAGAGTGCTGATGAAAGGTAAGCCGATAGAGCTTCCGGCGGAGAGTCATGGCTGCGAGCTGCAGCGGGCAGAGGCCGACAGGGCGGCCCCCGTGGCACATGACTGGCAGGCGCAGCTGCTGTGTCGGAACTCCGCCGGGGAGCACCCCCTAGCTGCGGGGTTCCGATTGGCTCGGGCGGTGCAGGAGCTTTGCTGCTGGGGCGAACAGGCGGTAGCGGCCGATTTGGGGCACGGATTCATCCCCGCAACAGAGCTTGCAGATGCTGAGCAACCGCTGCTCTGTATGCTGCGCTTGCAGCCTTGCTCCACAGAGACCCGAACAGGCCTGGAAACTGAGGGAATGTCTCGATTCGGACTGCCGGAATTGCGCGCCGTTGACACCCCTTCCACCCCACGAGAGTGGCTTGTTTTTGCCATTCGCCATGTGGTGGAATCATTTATCGAGCGCAACGCATGCCCGGTTGTTAATCCGCACATCGCGGTAGGTGAGATGGACGATGACGATATCTGGAGCGCAGATGAAATTTTTACCCTGCAACCGTGCTCTCGGCTGTTCGGTGAAGGCCTATGCCTGGAAATCTCCAACAATCGTTACTGAGCAACCTCCGCCGCAAACCCAGGGGCGCGGAGATCCGGATATTGCGAAATAAGTTCCCTAAAATGTGCTTTTTCTGATGAAAGAATGCAGTTTTTATAGAGGGTGGAGAAAATTTTGCTTGCCGCAGCTGGGGCGCAGTGGTAGAAAGTACCTATGCAAGTGTATCCGGTGACTGACTAAGAGCGAGTCTGGTTCCATTTTTTGCTGATAACATTAAGATATGAAAAAATCTATGACTTATGGTGAGATTGCCGAGATGATAAATGACTGGTTGAGTATGCTTCAGCCGGCGGCTAGTGATATATGCTTGGAGATAAAGGGGCAGGAGCTTTTTCAGGTGGCCAGGGCTGATAAATTGCTGCTGCAGGTGGTAGATGCTTTTCTGGGGGAAGCGGCGTTTCCTGATCTGGCGCGGAAGTGGGTTATTGTGCTACACACGCGCCTCACCTATGCCCGCGACTTATTTTTGAGTAGGCATCAGCACGGTGATTATGCTGAAAAGAAATATGACATGCAGGAAGTTGCGGGCATGATAAGAAACGCCGTTACCTCGATGTGGCATATACAGGGGCTGGAGTGGTTGTTGCTGTACCGAGGCGGTATAGCTGCTGTTGAATCCTGCCCGGATTGGAAACTCTGTGAATCTGCGCGCTGGGCTATGCTTGAGTATGGTGAAGCTGCTTCCTGGGGCTATACGCCCGGGAATATTACGCAGGATCCCCCCACCTATACCCACGACCGGATAAAATCTCTTATATTTGACCTTATGGAGCGCATGGGCGGGGATGATTTTCCGTCTGAGTCAACGCCTTTTTATATTGATGATGTGAGAGAGGCTAAATCTCTTGATGATGTCGAGGGATTTGCCTGGCTTATGAGGCAGCTGATGAAAGACCCGCAATTCTCGACGAACTCTGTATTCAGGGTACTGCGTTTTCAAAAGCGTATGATGTTTGTTCTGGATTATTTCGAAACCCTGCCACCCATGGAGCCCGTATCGAGACGGGAGGCCTTTGCCTTGATTACGCTTATCGCTACGATTGCATGGGCGGCATGCGGTGAAGCTTGGCTTCGGTATGTCCCGAATCCTACTCGCGCATGTGATGGTGCTGCCTGGAAGAAACTGTACTCCGCTATTGCCGGGATTCATGAGCGGGAAAGGGCGGTGCTCAGAATTCTGGAAGTTTCTCAGCCGCCGGTCTATTTGCGGTGAGCCTGCGAGGAAAGTGACGGAAGTCTCCTCTTGCGGAGTCCCGAATGAGCTTAAAGCGAGATGAGCTCCTGCAGATACGCCGGACGTCGCGTATAGGTGTCGCGCAGATTCATAACCAGCTCATTTGCCAGAGGTGCCCGCCGGGAAGTGCTGCAAATTTTCGGATTCGCGCGGCAACACGGGCATATTCTGAGCGTTTGGCTGCCCGTAGGGCCTCTTTCTCAATAAACCGGAGTTCTTTCCGTAAGAGTGTGTCGTGGTATTCCGCCGGTAGCAGGTGCAGATACTGTACCAGTGTATTCAAAATATCGTAACGTATTGATTTGATGACTTGATAGAGCTCCGGATATGCTTACGACGAATAGCAGAAAATAATAATGAGAAAGAACCTTACGATTTATCTGATGACACAGTTGAGAAGAAGAGATAGAGATATGGCGCGAAAACTATCGGTTAGCGTACATATCATGATAGTATCGCTCATAATCGCCGGATGTGATATTTTGCAGCCAGGCGGTGTTTTCGAGATACCATTTGACGGTGATTTCGAGACCTTCTTCAAATTGGAGGGAGGGTTGCCAGCCGAGTTCGCGTTGGAGTTTTGAGGAGTCGATGGCGTAGCGGAGGTCGTGTCCGGCGCGGTCGCTGACATAGGTGATGAGGTGGTCGCTGCTGCCCTGCGGGCGGCCGAGGAGTCGGTCGACGGTGCGGATGAGCAGCTTGACGAGGTCGATGTTTTTCCACTCGTTACAGCCGCCTATGTTGTAGGTGGAGCCGGTGGTGCCGCGGTGGAAGATTCGGTCGATGGCACGGGCGTGATCCACGACGTAGAGCCAGTCTCGCACGTTTTCACCGCGGCCGTAGACGGGGAGCGGTTTGCCGGTGCAGATGTTGTTGATGAAGAGGGGAATAAGTTTTTCCGGGAACTGGTAGGGGCCGTAGTTGTTGGAGCAATTGGAGATGACAATGGGTAGGCCGTATGTGTCGTGAAAGGCGCGTACGAAGTGGTCGGAGGACGCCTTGGACGCACTGTAGGGGCTGTGCGGGGCGTAGGCGGTATCTTCGCGGAAGAACTCGCGGCCGTAGGGGGCCGGCGGCTGGGGGGAGTCCAGCTCCAGGGCGCCGTAGACTTCATCTGTGGAGATGTGGTAGAAGCGCTTGTAGGCCACATCCTCACCCCAGCTGAGCCGGGCGGCCTGCAGGAGGCTCAGGGTGCCCAGCACGTTGGTGCGCGCGAAGGCGAATGGGTCTTTGATGGAGCGATCCACGTGGCTCTCGGCGGCGAGGTGGATGACTCCATCGATGCTGTATTGGGAGAAGATGCGGCAGATGGCGTCAAAGTCGCAGATGTCAGCTTTCAGGAAGGTGTAGTTGGGGGCGTTTTCGATGTCGGCTAGGTTGGCCAGGTTGCCCGCGTAGGTGAGGGCATCGAGGTTGAAGATGTTGTAGTGGGGGTATTTGTTGACGAAGAGACGAACAACGTGAGAACCGATAAAGCCGGCGCCACCGGTGATGAGGATGTTTTTCATGTTGATTTACAAAAGTTTATCGGAGTGCTTGCGTGCGAGATCGAGAAGGTATTGGCCGTATTGGTTTTGCAGCATAGGGCGTGCGAGTTCTGCAAGGCGCTCGGCGCTCAACCAGCCGTTGCGGAAGGCGATGGCTTCGAGGCAGGAAATTTTGAAACCCTGGCGTTTTTCAATCACTTCCACAAAGGTGGAAGCCTCAGAGAGCGAGTCGTGTGTGCCGGTGTCGAGCCAGGCGTAACCGTGCCCCAGTATCTTTGCGTGCAGGCGTTGTTGTTGCAGGTAAATGCTGTTGATGGCGGTGATTTCGAGCTCCCCGCGAGCGGACGGCGTGATGTGTGTCGCCAGTTCCAGTACATCGTTGGGGTAGAAGTAGAGCCCCACCACCGCATAGCCGGATTTGGGGTGTGCCGGTTTTTCTTCCAGAGAGAGGCATTCGCCTTCGGGCGAAATCTCGGCCACGCCATAACGCTCGGGGTTGGCCACCTGGTAGGCAAAGATAGTGGCCTTGCGCTCGTGCACCGCCGTATGCACCGCCTCGCTGAGCAGGCGGATAAAGCCATTGCCGTAGAAGATGTTATCGCCAAGTACCAGGCAGACGTCATCGCTGCCCACGAAATCACGGCCTATGATGAATGCCTCGGCCAGTCCGCCCGGGGTGGGTTGCTCGGCGTAGGTGAAGTGAACGCCGAAGTCGCTGCCATCCCCCAGCAGGCGGCGGAATGCGGGCAAATCCTGCGGCGTGGAGATGAGGAGGATGTCGCGTATGCCGGCGAGCATGAGCACGGAGATGGGGTAGTAGACCATGGGTTTATCGAACACGGGCAATAATTGCTTACTTACCCCCTTGGTGATAGGGTATAGCCGTGTGCCGTAGCCGCCTGCCAGTACAATGCCTTTCATGTTGATACCTCCGCTGTTTCCCTGTAGCACCTTTTCGCGGAAAAGTCAAGGATAATCTACAATCTACAATTGACAAAGTTCAAGTTTTGCGAGCTTTCGGTCGGATGTCTTAGCTACGCATACCCGCGGGCAACAGCCCGCCGAATTGGAAAGCCCCGCTCGGCGGGGCGAAAGTATAGTAGCCCAAGGTGAAGCTGCGTAGCAGCGAAACCTTGGG
>JAUNRE010000023.1 GCA_030535795.1 Akkermansia sp. | reverse complement strand
TACACACCACCGCCTGCTCCTGAACCCGAGGTGACGATGCTGGTAGACGCTCCTGAGGTGGAAGACGCTCCCCCTGTTGAGGACGTTTCCCCTGCGGCACCCACATGGGATGATTTGCCGCCGACGGTTATCGTCGCTGATATTTCTATGGTTGTGGAAGAGCCCGTGGCTTACACCCCGCCGCCTGCACCCGAGCCTGAGGTAACGCAACTGGTAGAAACTCCGCAGGCGGAAGAGGAAATCTCGGTTGAATACCCGGAGGTGCCGGTGGTTGAAGCGGAAGAGCCCATGGCTTACACTCCTCCTCCTGCCCCTGAACCCGAGGTGACGGTGTTGGTAGATACTCCGGTCGAGGAAGAAGAAATTCCCGTTGAGCTTCCCGCCGTCCCCGCTACGGAGATAGGGGAAGAGCCCGTGGCTTACACTCCGCCTCCTGCCCCAGAACCCGAGGTGACGGTGTTGGTAGAGACGCCGGTCGAGGAAGAAGAAATTGCGGTTGAGCTTCCCGCGGCTCCCGCTACGGAGATAGTGGAAGAACCCATGGCTTACACACCACCGCCTGCCCCTGAGCCTGAAGTGTCAGCGTTTGTCCCTGCTGCTCAGGAAGAGGACGAAATCCCCGTGTTCATACCCGATGCGCCGGAGCAGCCTGCTGAGCCCGATATACCGCTTGCTCCTCCGCCTGCACCGGCTGAGGATACGGAAGACGAGCTGCCGCCCCCACCGGTGCTTCCGGATGAGACAATCATTCCGCCTCCGGCTCCGGACACAGAGGAAGCAAGGCCGCTGCCGCAGCGTCCTGTTGCGCCGTCTTCGTCATCGTCAGCCATGTGGTGGTGGGTCGTGGCCGGAGTAGTCCTGATTGCTCTTCTCATTGCCGCGAGTTTCAAATAAAACGACGCCTCGCCTGTTTTTCGGAAGTAAAAAAATCAACGCACTGAGTTTCTGCTCAGTGCGTTGATTTTTAAATATGTTGGTTGAGATTTACTTGATGTTGACGGTGCGAGACTCACCCTTCTTCATCTCAATTTCAGGGAAGAGGATGAAGTCATTGGTGAAGACGGCATCCGCAGCATCACAACCGGTGGCATTTTGAGCCGTAGCCACTGTGGGGAACCAGATGCCCAGGCGCCCCTTGTAGTCGCGATTGGCAGTGATAGTGACGCTCTTGGCGTTATTCCAAGCCGTAGTGAGAGGGCGGGGGGAGTGGGATGAATCAACCGTAGCGCTCCAGGCGGGGTCGCCGTAGAAAGCCACTACGTCGCGGTCATGCACGAGTCCGAGCACGTCCTTAGCATTGTGCTGGGTGAGTGCAACGCCGGACTGCATGATGTCTCGCTGGAAGCGGTAATCTAATTGAGCTCCGTTGAAGCTGACATTTAGTAACTTGGGGTCGATTTTGATGGTGTTGTTGAGGATGAACTGATTGTTCAGGAACCAAGCTTCTGCCAGCGTGGTGTTATCGGCCATGTCTACGAAAGAGCCGAGTGTGCCCCAACCGCCGGCACCATACCAAGAGGGGACGGTGTAGCCCACTATCTGGTTGCAGGTGTAGGCTGACAGAGCCGTGATTGCCATACTCTGGTTGGTGTTGTGGGCATCGCCAAAGAGACAGTTGCCGGCTGCTACCCATACTCGGGTATTGCCATCGGGTTCAATGGCTGCGCATTTCTTGGCTGCTGCAAGCTCAGCCAGTTTTCCGGTCTGTCCGCGAAGCGCCGAGGAGAGTGCGGGGAAGAAATCCACCATGTCTGTACGGTTCAGCTGGTAGAAGCGATTGTTGACCGGGAAGATAAGTCCCCGGGAGAAAGGCATTTCCAGGTTGAACTGTGTGGCATGGCTGGATGTCACAACCATCTGAGAGCGGGCTGTGCTGAGAGCCTTGGCAAAGAGGCTCTGCATGCCGTTCTGCCCCTCGGGGGTATCCTTGCCGTACACCGTTGAGGTCGGCTCTTTGTAGCCGGACTGCTCGAGCACGGGGGAATTAGTCCAGTCTGTGATGCAGTAGCTGTACTCAAAGGGGTGCCAGCCTACATTGGTGGTGCCCAGCATGCGTTTGATGACAAGCGGCTTGTTATCAGAGGCAATGCGCAGGGCATCTTCAGCACTGTAACCGGTCACAATCCCCCAGATGCAGTCTCCCCACAGGTCATCGTCCACTTTGCGGGCGGCTCGGTGCAGGGCATTCACTGCCTCGCGGCCAACCTCCTGCGGCTGCAGCACTACAGCTGCGTAGCGGGCGCCTGCAGTACGAAGCGCGCGGGCAATGCACTCTTCAGAAAGTTTCTCAACGGCCAGAACCTGTGCGCCGGGGTATTTCTGCACAAGCGCAGCAATAACCTTCTGCCACTCGGGCATCTGTACCGTGGCGGCGGTGGTAAGCACAGCGTAGCCTAGCTCGGTTCCGCGCCCGGAGGCGGCCGGGAGGGCTGGCTGCTCCTCGGCCGGGGCTGCTTTCTCGGCCTTGGGCGCTTCTGCGGCTGCCGGCTCTTCGCTTTCCAGAGTAGGTACCGCATCTGTAGGCATGGTGAAGTAGAAGTTCGCGTTGTCCTTGCCAAATACCTCCTTGGCAAGCGTGCGGATCTCTTCCAGCGTTATGGAGCGCAGGTCGGTGAGCAGGTCGCGGATGAGACCGGCCTGCTCCGCATCACTCTGCAAGGCTGCCAGGCTGCCGCACCAGAAGGCGTTTTGACGCAGGCTCTTCTCGGCAGAGGAGATAATGGGGCGAATGGCGCAGTCGAAGTCCTCCTGTGTGATGGTGTCGCCTCGACCCAACCCGGTCAGAATACTGTCCATAGCGGCGCTGACCTTTTCGCGGTTGGCCTTCACGCCGGCGCTCACGGCAGTGATGGTGGCGGCGTTTTTCAGCTCCTGGTTTACAGAGATACGCACGAAGGGAGAGTAGGCCTCACCCATTTCGGCGCGGATGCCGTCGAAGAGTTTTTCGCGGGCAATGGCGCACAGTACCGTCAGACGGCGGTTGCGGTGGCGGTCCATACCGTCACCGGCAGGGCGAACCTGTGTGACGAGTGTCTTGTCCAGTGAGGTGGGATAGCCGAAGAACTCGCGCTGTCCCCACGGGCGGAAGTTGACCGTACGCTGAGCCTCAGTGGGCTCGGTGAACTCCGGATTGCGAGCCGGCATGGCGCCAAAAGTGCGCTCCAGAATGGGCAGGGCTGCCTCGATGTCAAAATCACCCACGATAGTTACCTCGATGGCGCCTTTTTGCAGGTGGGGTTCCATGGCTGCCTTCACGTCATCGATGGTGAGAGCCTTTACCTGCTCAGGCGTGGGTACGGTGAAGCGTGGGTCATCGCCGTACATGGCCTTGGCTGACTGCATGGTGTAGGCGCCCTCGGGTGTAGTGGTGAGTTTGCGGTAAACGCTGGGCAGCTGGCGGTGCAGCATGCTGATGGACTCGGAGCGGTAGCCGGGGTGCATAATGCCGGCAACAATGAGCTTGCACTGCAGCTCCAAGTCTTCCCGGGTGGTACCGCCGGAGAAGGTGAAGCGGCAATCGGACACGCCGAAGTTAAGGTCGACGTTGTGCCCCATCATGATTCGCTTCAGTTCATCCAGATCGTGTTCGGCCAGGGCACTCAGACGCATGACGTTGTCAACCACCATAGTGATACCCGGGGTGTTGGGCAGCTGCATGCTGCCACCGTCCACCGCGGCGGATACGGTGAGGGCTCCCTTGCGGAAAGCTGTCTTCTTCAGGTTGATGCGCACACCGTTGGAAAGGGTAAGCGTGGTGACATCGAGGTCGGCCAGGTGCTCTTTCTTCACAATTTTACCGGGTTCGCCGATGTTGTCGTAAGCGAAGGGCTTGGTCGGGCGGAGGACGGGTTTTTCGACCTCGGTGGCTACGGAGTCATCGAAGGCCTTGCGGAGCGTGGCCTCGGTAGCACCCTCGGGAATGGTGCCGGACATGGTAAGCTTGGCTCGCTTGTAGTCGAAAGCTGCTTCCAGGGCGGCTCTGCAGCAATCCGGATTCTCCGAGATAAGCTGAACGGCGGCAGCGAGCACCTTCATGTTTTCCGACGGTGCCGTGGGGATGCTGCGCTCTGCGATGTTATCCACCAGTCTGTTTGCCATATCGGCAGCCTGCACGGTTTCCCAGGTCTGGGCGGCATGGGTAATGTTGGAGGCTATCTCCGAGAGGCATTCCTGGAACTCGTGGGGTTCGAAGCCGTACTTGATGGCTTTGCGCAGCTCCTGTTCCGTGGTGGCCAGAGCAGCATTCCACTTGCTTGGGTCAGCTGTTACGGAGAAGCCGACGGCGCGCACCAAATCAAACATCTCGCTCTCCGACATCGAAGCGCTGTGGAACGGCGAGTCGGCACGCTGAGAAATGCGGCTGAGGCGCTGGTTGAGCATGCGGCAGGCAAGTTGCAGGGGGAAGTCCTTCACGCGTTGCTCCAAGCTGTCGGCCTTGTACTTCCAGGGATTGGCAGTGGTGGCCATAATGCTGACGGTAGCCTGTTCCTTGTTGGGCAGCAGTCGCTCACTGGGGCCGGCGTTTGTCAGGGCTCCATTGTCGGGGCGAGCCGGGCCTTGTGCTGCCTGCATGCTGTCAAAGTGCTTGCGAACCCAGCTCTCCGCCTGTGCAGGGTCGATATCGCCGGTGATGATGAGCGTCATGCGCTCCGGGATGTAGTTCTCCTTGTAATACTTGCGGAAAGCCTCGTAGGGGGCATTGCGAATCACTTCCTCCAGGCCGATGGGCATGAACTTGGCTACGCGTGTGCCCTCGCACAGCTGGTCAATCATACCCAGCGTGGCACGGTAGCTCTCCGAATCGCGGCTCTTGAGCTCGCTGACAATGATGCCGCGCTCGTGGTCAATGGCTTCGTCCTCCAGGGTGGCGCCATCGGCAAAGTCGCGCATGATGGTAAGCGCAAAGTCAACCGTCTCGTCCTTCAGGTTGGGCAGGTCGAGCATGTAGACGGTGCGCTGCAGCGAGGTGTAGGCATTGGCATCACCGCCGAAGCCCAGCCCCAGTTTCTGCATGGTGGGGATAAGCTCGCCGCGCTTAAAGTTGCGGCTGCCGTTGAATACCATGTGCTCCAGGAAGTGGGAGATGCCGCTGGTTTCCTTCTGCTCATCCAGCGAGCCTGTGGCAACGAACAAACGCACGCTGGCACGTCCGGCCGGTTCCTTTGTCGGGCGGATGAGGTAGCTGAGCCCGTTTGCCAGCTTGCCGCTGACCAGCTGAGGATCCTGCACGAGTTGCTGCAACTCGGCGGCCAGAGTCTGTGCGGCCGGGGTCTGCTCAGATTGAGCAGGCGCCTGTGCTTCTTGCGCAAATACCGGCGTGGCCGTCATGGCCAGCCCCAAAATCGCGGAGGTGGTACTTCTGTTCATATTAACACTGATTGGCGATACCATATCACATGGATATTACTTTGTCGAACATTCTTTTAGTTTCGTTCAAAAATAGTCAGAAAAAAATGACCGGAAGCGGTAAGAGCCCCGGGGTAAGAAGGGGGTGCGGGTTGGTAGGACGAAGGTTGCGCTTGCAAAAGCGAGGGGATGGTGCTATAGTTCCGTGCATGCAGACGGCATGTACGAAGGAAGAGTTGCGCGCATTGCTGGCACCCGTGCGCGGAAAGCAGATTGTGCTGGTGCCTACCATGGGGGCGTTGCATGAGGGGCACGCCTCCCTGTTGCGCCGGGCTCGTGCTCTGGCCGGAACAGAGGGCTGTGTGGTGGCAAGCGTTTTCCTGAATCCCGTCCAGTTTGACAATGCCGGGGATCTGGCAACCTATCCGCAAACGCCTGAGGCGGATTTGCAGACCTGCCGTGAATGCGGGGTGGATATCGTCTTCATGCCGACGCCGGAGGTGATGTATTGCCCGGATCGCTCCATCTCTCTGGAGGAGACTCATCTTTCCACTGTTTTGTGCGGGGCAAAGCGCCCGGGGCATTTTGCCGGTGTGTGTCTGGTTGTCAATAAGTTGTTTAATCTGGTGCAGCCGACGGATGCGATTTTCGGTAAGAAAGATTACCAGCAGTTAGCCATCTTGCGCCGCATGGTGCGCGATTTGGATATGCCCATTACCCTGCATGGTGCGGAAATTGTGCGTGGTGAGGATGGCCTGGCGCTCTCCAGCCGCAATGTACGCCTGACGCCTGAGCATCGCGCTGCGGCTCCTGTGATTCGCCGCTCGCTGTTGGCGGCTGCCGAGCTCTATGCCTCCGGTGCTTCCGCAGAGGCGGTGAAGGCCGGTGTGATGACCGCACTGAGTGCTGTGCCGGGTGTGGTGGTGGACTATGTGGAGCTGGTGGATGCCGAGCATCTGCATGAAGTGACGGATGAGCGCCGCCTGGCGTTGCTGGCCGTCGCTGCTTTCTTTGGCGATGTTCGCCTGATTGATAACATTGAAATAACTCGTAACATATGATTATCGCAGAAAATCTTCACCGCAGCTACACCATCGGGCACAAAACGGTGGAGGTGTTGCATGGCTTGAGCCTCAATATCAAACGAGGCGAAAAGGTATTCCTGTGCGGCCCCAGCGGCGCCGGCAAGACGACCCTCATGTACACGCTGGCCGGGCTGGAGCAGCCGCAGCAGGGAAAGGTGCTGGTGGATGGGGAGGATATCTATTCCCTTAATCTGCGCAAGCGTGCTCTTTTTCGCAACAAGACGATGGGCTTCATCTTCCAGAACTACATGCTCATGCCTGAGCTGACAGCGCTAGAAAACGCCTCGCTGGCTACAGCCGTGGCAGGCCGCGAAGCTACCGACCGCGTTAAGTCTCTGCTGGAGCGCGTAGGCCTGGGCGACCGCATGGATCACTTGCCCAATGAGCTTTCCGGTGGTGAGCAGCAGCGTGTGGCTATTGCCCGTGCGCTTGCCCATGACCCTGCGCTTATTTTTGCCGATGAACCCACGGGTAATCTCGATTCCCGCAATGGGCGCCAGATTCTTGACCTGCTCTTCGAGCTGGCCGAGGAAGGCAACAAGACGCTTGTCATCGTGACGCATGATGCGCAGATTGCCGCGCGCGGCGACCGTACCCTGATTATACGCGACGGCGTTGTGGCCTCCGAATAAGTTGCAACTCTCATGCTCTTACAGCAAGCCCCCGCAGCACGCTGACGTGCTGCGGGGGCTTGTGTAGTACGCTGTGAAACTTTATCAGAAGGGAAGCTCCCCGGACGGGGCATCCCAGGAGGGGGCGCTTTGGTCGCTCACCGGAGCGGTGATGGTGCTGCCGGCGCTGGTATCGACCGTGGGGGAGCCGCCGCGTTGCTCGTAGTCGGCCGTCGGGCGGGTGGCAGGAGCCTCTTTCTTGGCGGTGTTGTCCTCGGTGGCAGACGGGGCTTCGCCTGAGGCGTCAAAGTCGCTCATGTCGACCATTTCTTCCTCTTCAAAAGCGTAGCGAGCCATTTTGGGCATGTCTTTCTTAATCAGCTCACGCAGCGGAACGCGAATCTGGCCTTCGTGGGAGCGCAGCACAATCAGCTTGCCCTCCAGACGGTAGATGTAAGCATCGTTGAGGGATTTGCCTCGCGTGGTGGTGGCATTGCCGATAGCCATGCCGGGCAGCAGGCTCAGGGCAATGGCGCGGCACTCGCGATCTGCCGTGCGGATTTCGTGCTGCATGGCCAGTACGCTGTTTTTCTGAGTGTCGATGGAAGCCTGGAGCTTGTTGCACTCATTCTGAAGTCGGTCGAGCTCTCCGTTCAGGTGGTCGAGGCTCTGGCGCATGGCAATCTGCTCATCGGCGCGGTAGTAGGCATCCGTCAGCTCATCATGCTGCTTCTGCAGGCGGGCGTTTTCCAGCAGCGCTACCTCCATCGGGGTGGGGACTCGGTACAAATCCATCTGCTGCTTAATGTAGTACGCACCGCCACCCAGAATGACAAGCAGTATGACAACTAACAGCGTGTCAAACACGACGGACAGTGCACCTCCTTTCTTGCCTTTCTTCTGTGCCGGCGCTTTCTCTTCGGTGCCCGGCTCATCGGCGGCTTCCGGCTTATCCTTGGCCGGCTCTGCATCTTTCTTCTCGTCTTCCTCAGCAGGAGGAGCAGGGGGGACGGGGTTATCCGTTCCCTCTTTCTTCTCAGCGGTGGCAGGGGTCGGTTTCTCTACCTTTACCTCCGGTTTCTTGTCGGCCGAAGGCTGGCTTTTTGTCGCGCGGGGGCGGAACTCGATATCGGCGAAATCGTCGTCCTCAGGCTTGGTATTATTGGCGGAAATACTCATGGCTGGGCGTTGTCGTTGATGCTGTTAACAATTTTGCTCTGCATTTCACCGAATTCGGCGCGGAAGGCTTTGAGACGGCTTTCGAGCTCGATGTAACGGAGTTTGAGGGCTGTTTCCTTGCGGCGCAGTTCTGTTTTGCGGGTCAGCGTCTCATTGATAGCCTGGCGGCGGGTTTCAATTTGCTCCCGCAGGTCAGCATCGGCATTACCCGCCTCGCGGATACGCTTCTGCATATCCGAAATCTTGCGGCGCAACTGTTCATTGCTGGTTTCCACCGCGCGCAGGCGCTCCAAATCCGGCGCCTGGGGCTTGCACCCCGTGCTTGTTATGCACAGAGCCGCGGTACTCAGTATCAGGGTTGATATGGAAAAAAGTTTCACGTTCCCTATCATGCGGCAGTTGTCAGGAAACGTCAAGCATGTTTTGCGTCACAACGTAGCTATTATTGTGTTTTGTCGCTCTTCGGCCACAGGGCGGCCAGGCGCAGTACGGCTGCATCTGCCGCCGGTGTGAGGTGCAGCAGCTCGTCGGCGCTGTACCAGCCCAAGGCGTCCGATTCGTCCGATATGGCATAGTGTTCGTGAGCTGCCCGTGCCAGATAGCGCACATCGTAGTGCAGGTGCTCGGGCTCTCCCGTGGCCGGGCGTGCCGGGATGGTGTGAATGTCAATGTCGTAGATTTCCGGGCTCAGGGCGCATATTTCTTCAATGCCGCTTTCTTCTCGGCCTTCCCGCAGTGCTACGCGCAACACATCCGGGTCGCCGTCTGCATGCCCACCGGGTTGCACCCAGAGCTTGAGCTTGCGGTGCAGGGTGAGCAGGGCTTTGTCGCCGCGCGGATTCAGCAGCCATACCGAGCCGGTAATGTGTCCGGCTGCATGGCTGCGCTCAAAACAATCCGGCGTCTCGCACACGAAATGCAGCAGTCGCTCGGCTGTCGCGCGGCGTTCCGGGTGGGATTCCATGTAGCGGAGAATCTGTTGGCAGAATGCGTGGCGTTTGTCCCGGGGGATATCCATGCGTGGTATTGTACCTGTTTGGGGCAGGAAAGCAAGCGCAGAGTCAAAAATACTGCCTCGGACGGAAGTCCATGCTTGACATGACCTGCCTATTTTCTATAATGAGTAGAGTATATCATGGCCGTCAGATTCAGAACTCAGAAGGATGTCGATTCATATTTGCGCAAGCAGAACCTCCGCAGGCGTGTGCTTGCCATTCTGATGGCTCTCGCCATTGTGGGTGGGTTGGGGTTCGTTTTCTGTTTGGTCAGAATCTTCATCGAGGACAAAGAACTGCCGTCATTCGTGCTCTATCAGCACTCCGAGGAGGCCGCTGCCGATGAGCGGCCGCAGATGAAAGAAATGCACAGTAAACTGAGCCCGGCTGTTCCGCCGATGGATTTGATTGTGGCGGACTCTGCCTCCGATACCTCATTCATGGCTGATGTGGAAATTGATGCCGAAGGCTTGAGTGTGGATGGCGATGCTTTGGGCGGGGGGCTCGGCGATGGCGGCCTTGGCGATGGCATCGGCGAGGGCGGCGGATCCGGCATGGGCTCGTCCGAAAAGACGGAGAATGCCTTTGTGGGGCGTTTCTGGGATTTGAAGAAAACGTCCGCCGGGGCGGCCTCAAAGATGAAGGATTCATCATCCAACACGGCTGTGCTGGGGGCATTGAGCCAATTTTACAATGGCGGGTGGAATACGAACCTCTTTTCCACCTATTTTGAATCCAAGACCCGCCTCTATACCTCCTGTTTCTATTTGCCGTGCTGTCTGGATCATGAGGCAACCAACGCATACGACCCCAAGGGAAAGATGGGGCTGAAACCCAGCCGCTGGGTCGCTTTGTACCGCGCCCGAGTGCAGGCTCCTAAGACTGGGCGCTTCCGCTTTATCGGTATTGCCGATACCGTCATGGCCGTACGCTTTAATAATCGCAATGTGCTGGCCTGCGGCCTGCATGACCTCAAAACAAACCAGTGGGGCGCTTTTACCTGGGATGAAGGACGCAATGAGGGCGCACTCGATGGGCGTGAAATCATTGCCTACGATTCCTGCGAGTTCTGGAACCAGCAGATGGGCGGTTTTGTGGCCGGCGAACCGTTCGACGTGACAGAGGGCGAGTGGTACGAGATGCAGGTACTTGTCTCTGAAATCGGCGGTGGTAATTTCGGCTTCTGTCTGCTGGTGGATGACATGAGCGATGAAAAGGTACGCGCCACCGAGGATGGTAAGCCCATGTTCCAGCTTTTCCGCACCAGTTTCATTTCCCCGGAAGCCGCTCAGGTGTACGAGGGTATCAAATATAAGGACGAAAATGTGATGGTAGACCCGCCCTATGACCCGGACAGCATGCTGTGGGTCGCTCGCCCGATGAAGGGGGGGAACAAAGGAAAATAAACTCTGTCACGATTTTGTGTTGGCAAGTGGGGGTGTTTGTGGTATAAAAGCGCGTACTTTAAAAGGAACTGTAAATCGGGAAACGCCATACCATGAATCTACGCAAAAAGACAACGATGCGAACGCTTCTGCAATTTGCTTTGCTTTCTGTGGGTACTTGTCTGCTCACCTCCTGCTCGTCTCTTTTTGATTTGGTGACGTCGATTGTCTCGTTCCCCTTTGAATTATTAAACGCTGCCTTTAAGTGAAGACCCATGAACGGAAGATTTTTCATCACTCTGCTGCTGGCCGTATGCGGCCTGTTCCTGACCTCATGCCAGAGCGGTTTCATCAGTGGCCGTAGTCTTGGACTGAGGGATTACCCCGATGCTGTGGTGCATATCGGGCAGGTGGATCCTGCATACCGCGCACATTTTGCAGCGCAGCATGGTTCCAGTTTCTCGCTCAGTGAGCAGCGTAGGGCGTTCTCCGCAGCAAGGCAGACTGCCCGTACTCCCGTGACGGAGTCCGGCTATCGCCCCGCCGTTTCCCACCGCAAGGTGACCCGAGGAAGGCGTGTCGCCACCCGCCGTGGCAGTATTGGCCGTGGCCGCAAGGCAGTGCGCGGCCGCAGCTCTGCTCGCGGGCGTAAGGCATCCGCTTCCCGCAGACGTGCTGTGCGCGGGCGCCGTCGCCGTTAAGATTTATGGAATCCATTCCTCCGACTACTCAACCGAAGGCTCCGGCGCCTGCCGGAGAAAAAGCTGCGTGTACTCCTGATGTGCAGGGAATTCCTGCCGTGCTGGTGTGGGCGTTGGGCGGTATGGCCGTGCTGATGTGCCTGGTGGCTGTGGGGCTTGGGCTGGGCTGCTACTGGGACGCCTTGCCTCCGGCTGTACAGATGACGAGCTTGCTGCTGGTGCCGTGTCTGCTCTGGGGCGGGTATTATCTGGCTGCGCGTCACGGGCATCGTTCCGTGGAAGTGGCGGCTGTGTTCATTTGCCTGAGCTGGTTGGTGCTGCTGATATTGGTACAATGCTGTATTCATGCCCTGCCGTTATGGCAGATGGGCTTGGTGTATGTGGCGGGCTTGTTGGTGTTGCCGTTGCTGCATCCGTGGCGCACGACCATACTTGCGCTGGCTCTGGGGTGTGTGGTAGAGCTGGTGCTACTGTGGTGGAGCGCGGCTTATACGCCCGGCGGGTTGAGCTTCAGCGGGCTACGGATGTGCCTGCTTTCCTGTTTCATGCTTTGGGCTGTGGGTGGTTGCTGGTGCATCCTGACACGCCGCTACGGCTATGCTCGCTTCGGGCTGGTGGCTCCGATATGCTATGGGCTGTTCCTCTGTGCCTTTTATGCGCAGATTCTGCTTCCGACGCACCTAATGCCTGTGGGGAGTGCCGCGAGTTTGACCGAGGTGGGGGTGCTATGCGCGCTCTGGGCCTTGGCGGTACTGGTGGCGTTGCCGTTGCATGTGCGCTTTGCCCGTAGGCAGCAACGCGCCGTCTTCACTTATTCACTACTGGCGTTTGCGGGTATTTCTCTGGTATCCGTTCCGCTGGTTGTATTGCTCCGCCAGCCTATTGTTTCATCACTGTTGGCATTTCTTTACGCCGCGGCCGGGGTCTACTACGGCGCCGAGTACAAGTTCCCCTGGTTGGTGCTGACCGGCTGTGTGGCGTTCTTTCTCTCTGCCTTCTGTATACCCTTGCTGTTGGGGGTGAACCCTTTGGGTAGCGCTATCATCTTGCTGGTGCTGGGTGGACTTTTCCTTTATGCGGCCTTCCTGCTCAATGCTCGCCGTAAGCGACTCATCTCATCCATTGTTCTGGCCGAAAGAAAGCAGAGCCTTTAACCCACTCAGTCCCAGGTCGTCATTTCGCGGAATGCTTCCAGACGGCGGGCAAGTTCCCGGCGTTGCAGGGCAAAAAGAGATACCGTGCCGAACTTTTCGCAGACGCATGCGGCCACAACGGTGGCCATGGCGACACCGCGTTTCATGTCGTCCCAGCTCGGGTTGCCGTTGTTGAGACAGTGCGTCAGGTAGCCCGCCAGGGCTCCCATGTAGGAATCACCCGCCCCAGTGGGATCCACGGCGTTGACAAGCGGCCAGGCCGGGCAGCGGAATAATTTGATGCTGCCGTCCGCCGAGCGGTGAAAAAGGGTGGAGCCGGCACTGCCGTGCTTCACGATGACATAGCGCGGGCCTGCCTCCAGCAGCTTGTAGCCGGCGGCCAGACTGTCGTCTGTGCCGGCATATTCCCGCGCTTCTTCATCGTTCATGAGTGCCAGATCGACCATGCCGAGCAAGGTGTGCGTGTACTCTCGCTCGCGGATAATCCAGCTCTTCATGAAATCCGCCATGCGGAACACAGCCCCGGTGCATTGCTCCAGCATGCGGCATTGCAGTGGCGGGGTCACATTCGTTGCCACGGCCAGGCGACATTGGCGCAATTCCGGCGACAGGTTCATGACCCATTTTTCCTGCACCCCCTCCACGGTGCTTACCGTGGTGCGGTTGTTCATGTCCTGCTCGTATCGGCCTGTCCATGCGAAGGTTTGTCCCTCTTCCTGAGCCACATGCTCCATGCTCACGCCGCGTGCCTCCATGGCCAGGCTGTACGTGGTGTTAAAGTCTGAGCCCACGACACCCACCAAAGCCATGTCCTCCGTTATCAACCTCGCTGCCAGCGCAGCGTAAATACCGCTGCCTCCCAGTACGGAGTTTGCTCGTCCACTAGGGGTTATCAGCGTGTCGATGGCGATGGTGCCGTATATCAATGCTTTGTCGCTCATGAGAAAAGAGGAAATTCGAGGGCTTTTGTCAGTGCTTTTTTGAGGGATTGCAGGGTAACAGCCGGCACATCATAGCGTTGGGCTTCTTTCGCTTTTCTGCTGATTTTTTCCTTATGGTTTTCGCCTATCACCAGATAATCCGCCTTGCTGACGGTGCTGGCATAGGTGCCGCCTGCGGCAATGATTTCTTTTTCGTAATCACTGCGTTTTTTATCCAGCTTGCCGGTGATGATGATGCGTTTGCCGCGGATGCTCATGGGGATATCCAGTCCCACGGCTTCGCCATTCTCATTCAGCATGCCCTCATAGACAAAATCCTCATCATTAATGCGGGGCTTTTTCTTAGCCGTCTCTTTGTTCTGCTGCTTCCTTCCGTGAATGATGTCAACATAGGTTTGCCAATGACCGGCTCCAAAGTTGTCAATGCGCTTGAAGGTGCCGGTCAATCGGTTGAAGAGGCGCCCCAGCATGTAGACGCGGTTTGCCTTGTCCTCCGGGTTCAGATAACTTTCAATCGGTTCTGCATTCTTGCGCGGCTGTTTGCTGTCGGCATAGACAATATCCGGCCACTCGGGTAAATGTGTGAGCGCATCCATGAACTCTTCCAGGTCGAAGGTATACCCGCGCCCTGCGGCCAAAAGAACCTGCGCAAAATCTCCCAGCTGCCAGTCTTTGGGCGATTCGCTTGCGGAGAAAGGAGTGTGGAACTCTGCTATATTCTTCACGACTGTGCCCGTGCGGGCATAGATGCGACTCTTGCACTCAGGGCATGTCATGCGTGCCAGCCCGAATGTATTGCGATCAATCTCATAGCTGAAGCCGCAGTTCTTGCAGGCACTGCGTAGCATACCCTTCGCAGTCGGGGCAGGGAGCGGAGTCTCAGGTTCTTCCGTGTCAGACGCTGGAATCATCGTTTCTTCTCCGTCTGCTTTCGCGTTGGGGGGCATCTCATCATTTGCGGCCGATGGCGTATCGTTCACCGCCGTCGGTGTCTCTTCCGTGCTGTTGGAGCTAGTCAGCATTTCTCTCAGGCGAGCTTCATCGATGATAGGGATGCCCAATTTTTCCGCGTCCTTACGTTTTTTGCCTCCGCCTTCACCTGCCACCAGATAATCGGTATTTTTCGTGACACTGCCAACGACTTTACCGCCTGCCGCTTCAATTTGTTTCGCAACCACGGGGCGAGGCTCGCTTAGTGACCCGGTGAGAACGAATGTCAGGTTGCTGATAGCGCCCTCTCCGTTGCTCGTAGTCTTCATATAATCGCTTTGAGGCGAGATGCCTAAGTCGTGCAGTGTTTGGAGTACGTGCTGCCCGGCAGCTGATTGGAAATAGGATATAAGGTTATCAATAGCAACCGGACCAAGCGGAGATATCATCTCAGGCTTAGCATTACTGTAGGGAAGATGCCCGAACCCGAGCGCTTTTTTTATCGAATCCGCTTCTTCCAGGCTTGCGGCAATGGCTTCTTCCGTATAATGTGATAAAAGCACGCCAAACCTTGCGATATCGGCGGGGACATCCGTGACTCCGATTTCTCTCCATATTTCCATTTTCAGGTAATAGTCCGGTTTGCGTATACCGGTGGAGTTTTTGTTAGCATCTTCGCGCAGATAGTTTTCGTATGAAAGGGCGCATTCCGCCTCTTCCTCATTTTTGCGCTTATAATAACGGTGGTCAAACTGTAGAACGAGAGCAAGACCGAGTTTAGCGGCTTGCGAGATGATATCGCGTCCGAGCTCATCTTGTTCTTTTGCCAGAAGCGATTTATATTTCAGTTCATCGGTAAGAAGTTGTTCGTTTTCACGCGCCGTTTTTGTCGCCGGTGTAAAGTAACGACGGATTTGATCCAATTGTTCATCTCGGAAGTTTTCGGCATTACAATCGAGTTGATTCAATAATACTTGACATTGTTGAGCGGCTTCCGGATTATCAGCTCGGTACAGGTTCAGTACGTCATTGCGCCATTTCCATTTGAGCGCAATGGCTTGCTGTTGAGCAGGAGTCAGTATTGACTCAAAGGAAACATTCTGAACAGGTCGCGTGGACTTGGGACTCAAATAAGAGTAAAGCTTTATATCTCGTGTCAGCTTTCGCAACGTCATTAGGAAATCGGAGTGCGCAATTTCCTCCAATGTCATGAGTTTGCGCGTAATTTCCTTACTGATGGTTTTGCCGATGCCCGGTATGCCAAAGGCGGTGAGCCAGCGGTCGAGGGGGAGGGAGCGGGCGCGGTCGAGGGCTTCGAGCGCTTTGGCTGCGTTTTTCTCGCCGAAGCGGCGGGGCTCCTCGTCGGTGCCGAGGTTGAGGGCGCCGAGTGTTTCGACCGAGAGCTTGAAGAGGTCGAGGGGGGTGGAGATGATGTTATGGCGTACGAGTGCTTCGGCCACGGTGCCGCCGAGGCTTTCCACATCGAGTGCTTCGCGTTTGCAGAAGTGCGAGGTGCGCATGGCGGCCTGTGCGGTGCAGGTGAAGTTGGTGCAGCGCCAGGCTACTTGCCCGTCTTCCTGCGAAATAGGCTCGCCGCAGCAGGGGCAGACGCCGCCCACGGCATCATAAAGACTATAGGGCAGCGCATCGTCAGGGCGCTTGTCTTTGTTGACCTGGACGATGGCCGGGATGATTTCGCCGGATTTTTCGACGAGTACGGTGTCGCCAATGCGGATGTCCTTGCGCGAGATTTCGTCCTGATTGTGCAGGGTGGCGCGGGAGACGGTGGTGCCGGAGAGCTGCACGGGCTCCAGCTCTGCCACGGGGGTGAGCACGCCGGTGCGCCCCACCTGGATGGTGATGGCACGCAGGATTGTTTCCTTTTGCTCCGGCAGGTATTTGAATGCGGCTGCCCAGCGAGGGGCGCGTGCGGTGGAGCCGAGCGTGTCGCGCAGGGCAAAATCCGCCAGTTTGATAACAGCACCGTCGGTGCCATAGCCGAGGTCATGTCGCAGGGTATTGATGTCCTGCACGGCCTGCCGTACGGCGGCAAGGCCTTCTGCGCGAATAATGGGGGTATTACACGGTATGCCCATGCGTTGGAGCAGGGCTACGAAATCATCCGCAGAGAGCAGGGGGGCGCCATCGTATTCGCCGATACCGTGTGCCAGGAAGGCCAGCGGGCGTGCGGCGACCTCTGCAACATCGAGCAGTTTGATGGTGCCTGCGGTGGCATTGCGCGGGTTGGCCAGGGCGGGCAGACCCTCGGCATCGCGCTGCTCGTTCAGTCGGTTGAAGTCGGCAAAGGGCATGTAGACCTCGCCTCGCACTTCCAGTACCTCGGGGGCTCCTTCCGGTAGCTGGCGTGGAATGCTCCTGATGGTCAGAATGTTGGCTGTAATGTCATCGCCCGTGGTGCCGTCGCCTCGCGTGGCAGCGTAGGCCAGGCGCCCATGGCGGTACATGAGGGTGACGGCGCAGCCATCAATTTTCGGCTCAACGACAACTTGCGGCGCTTCTTGTCCCAGGCTGCGGCTGAGGCGGCTGTAGAAGTCGATGAGTTCGGCATCTGTTTCTCCCTGACCGGGCTTGTGCTCAAAGATGTCATCAATGCTCTGCATCGGGCGCGGGTGCGTTACTTTGCGGAAGCCTTCCGTCAGGTCATTGCCTACGCGCTGAGTGGGGGAATCCTGCGTGATGAATTCCGGGTGAGCGGCCTCCAACTCCTCCAGCTCGCGGTACAGTGCATCGTACTGAGCATCAGTTATTTCGGGTGTAGCCTGAGCGTAATAGAGCTCGTTGTTGTGATTGATGATGGAGCAGAGCTCTTGGTAACGTGTTTCAGCGGAGTCCATAAGCCTTGAGGATGGTGTTGCCATTGTTGGGCGCAGGGTGGTCAAACTGCTTAAGCTGAGAGCCTGTGAGTTCCCGGAGGAGCTCTACAGCTTGTTCCCAACCGCGCGAGACGTGTTCAGGATAGTGAGCATCGGAATCAATGACGATGGGGATGCGGCGCTGTAGTATTTCCCGCAGCAGTGGGGTGGTGGGGTATTGCTCCGCGCAGCGTTTGTGCCAGCCGGCTGTGTTGATTTCCACCGCCATGCCGCTTTCTTGCAGGGCATCCAGCGCAGGCGTGTAAAAGCGCATCAGGTCGCCCTCCGGGATGTGTCCCCATATCTTCACCAGGTCAATGTGGCCTACAATGTCAAACAGCCCGCTTTGAACCATGGCAGTAATCGCTTGCCAGTACAGGTACCAGTCCTCCTCCACGCTGTCTGAGAGGCACGACTCAGCAAACTGTGCATCATCCACGGATTTGTGGCGGAAGATGTAGTGCACGGAGCCGATGAGGTAATCCCAGTGGTGGCGCCGCCGCAGTTCCGTTATCCAGGGGGAGATGTCGGGCATCCAGTCGCACTCCAGCCCGCTGAGGACGCTCAGCTTGTTGCCCGCTGCGGCTTTCGCCTGCTCAATCCAGTCGACATAGCGGGGGAGCTCGCTGCTGAGCATACGCCATTCATCGTACGGCTCCTGCTCGGGGGGCATGGGGGCGTGGTCTGCTATGCCGTAGCTGCTGAGCCCCAGTGCAATGGCCTGTTGTACAAAAGCTTCCGGGGTGCCATCCGCATGCTGGCAGAGCGGCGTATGGGTGTGGTAATCGGTGCGTTGCATGAGTTCAGAGAAGGGCGTTCATATACTCCGTCAGCAAGGCGGCCAAATCCGGGTCTTGATAAAAGGCGACTTTGCGGAGCCTGGTGGCTTCATCCGCCATTTCATCGCGTAGGCGTGTCAGGTGTTCTCTCGCTGCCCTGAGCTTTCTGTCGGTGCCGGGTGGCGGCGGGGGAAGCGCCCGGAGGCGGCCGAGAAGCTGCTGCTGGCTGCGGAGGGCTTGTCTCAGGGCTGTTGCGGTAGCTCGAGCTGTGTGCACATCGGTCGTCTTGCGCAACTCGTAAAGGGTGTTGCCCGCCATGAGCGCCATGTCTTCATAGAGCAGCACATGCGGCAACACGGCTTCTGCTACCGCAGGCTCAGCAGTGGGTGTTTCTCCCGCATTTTGTGCATCCAGTACAGCCATGAGTTCGGTGGAACCATAGGCATTTTGTTCCTGCAAGCCGACGATGACGGGCATGTAGCGCTGCGCTATCAGGGTGATGGCCATCAGTGTCTGTGATATCTCGCGCCCGCTTTGCTCATCCGTAGGGGCTTCTTCCAGCCAGCCCAGCAGTCGGCTGACTTCCTTGAACTGCGCTTGCAGGCGGGGGGCGGCGGCATCGGCGCTTGCCTTGTCCGTAACCCCCAGCAGCAGTGCTTCCGTCTGCTCGGCTGCGTCTGTGAGGCGGCGGCAGATGGCACCGGTGGTATGAGCCGCTGTGTTACGGGGCGAGGGCGCTGCTTCCCATGCCGCGAGGGGCGTGGGAAGGCCTGCCAATATCAGCATCACTGTTGCCACAGCTTTCATTCGGAATCTGCGTATAATACTAGTGCTTCCTCCCCCGGATGTCAAGGGGAAAGCTCGCTACCACCGGCGAAACTTTGCCCTGTGTTTGTTGTGGGTGATAGGAGTGAACGCGGAGCACGGTGTGCGGGGTTATGCCTGCGAGATGATTTCGAGGGCTTTGCCGGCCATAAGAAAACCGAAGGTGCCGGTGACGTGTGTGGCTGAGCCGAATCCGGAGGCGCAGCCGATGCCGCCTTTCTGCCCTGGCTCACGCTCGCAGCTCACGCCGCCGTCGCAGGTGGGGAAAACCGGGCGCTCGGGGGAGTATACACAGGGAATGCCGATTTCCGGGCAGCGGTCGAAGAGCGGGAAGCCATAATCGCGGCGCAAGTTCTTACGCAGCTGCGCGAGCATGTTGTCGCCGCAGGTGCGGGCGAGGTCTGCCGAGGTAATGCAAGAGGCGTTGGTGCGGCCTCCTGCTCCCCCGCAGGTGACTATCGGGATGCCGCGGCGGTGGCATTCGGCAATGAGGTGCGTCTTGGGGCGCATGGAGTCGATGGCATCGATGACGACATCGGGTCGGGTGTCGAACAGTCTCTCGGGTGAGGAGACTGTGTAGAAAGAAACGAGCTCTTCCACCAGCACCGACGGGTTGATAAGCCGCAGACGCTCGGCCATGGCTTCCACCTTCAGGCGGCCGTAGTTGCCGGTGAGCGCATGTATCTGTCGGTTGGTATTGGTGATGCACAGGTCATCCATATCCTGTAGTATGATGGTACCCACACCACTGCGTACCAGTGCCTCAGCGGCCCATGAACCAACACCGCCGATGCCGACGACTGCCACGCGGGCAGATGCCAGACGCTCGGCTCCTTTCAATCCGTACAGGCGGGCTATGCCGCCAAAGCGTTCCTCATCTATCATAATCTCTGTTGAAGGGCTGTATGGCTGTGGCTTTGCCGGTAGCGGGGTCTATCTCTACCACAGCTCCGCTGACGCGTGCCGGCCAGCCTCCCACCGGTAGTTTGCACGGCATGGCATTCACACAGCCATAAAGTACGTCTGCGGCTTCCCGACCTATGATGCCATCCCGAGAGCCGCACATGCCCACATCGGTCATGGCCGCTGTGCCCCCGGGCAGGATGCGGGCATCCGCCGTCTGCACATGGGTGTGGGTGCCCAGCACGGCGCCG
The DNA here is from genome assembly GCA_030535795.1 of Akkermansia sp. Lineage (GTDB taxonomy): Bacteria > Verrucomicrobiota > Verrucomicrobiia > Verrucomicrobiales > Akkermansiaceae > Akkermansia. The sequence continues at coordinate 6,381 of JAUNRE010000023.1, read as the reverse complement.
GCGATACCATCCAGACGGTGAGCCATGGCTATTTTCTCGCTGGTTGTTTCGGCATGCATGTCCACCAGCAGAGTACAGGCGCCCTCACGGCGCAGGCGCTCGGCTTCATCCCGGCCGGTCGTGAAGGGATTTTCCGGCCCCGGTGCCATGAATGTGCGTCCGCGCAGGCAGAGCACGCCGACACGCCCCTGCGGGGTATCGATGCAGATACTGCCCTTACCCGGGGTGCCGTTTTGCAGGTTGTGGGGGCGCAGCACGCGGCGCTCGTTGTCAATCCAGCCCACGAGTTCCTGCTGGTCCCACACATGGTCGCCCAGAGTAATGACATCCACTCCGTTGGCAAAGAACTCATCGCACAGGCGCGGGGTGATGCCGCGCCCACCGGCCGCATTCTCGCCATTTACGACAACGAGTGCCGGCGCGTACTCTGCGCGCAACTCCGGAATAGCCCGGTACAGCGCAAGGCGTCCGGGCTCTCCTACAACATCTCCAATGAAGATAAGCCTCATATATCAATGCACGCCGGAGCCGCAAGGGACGACTGTCACCGGAATCTTGGCGGCGCGTACGAGTTTTTCTGCCGTGTTGCCCAACAGGAGCGAGGAAAGGAAGGAGTGGTGGCGATTGCCGATAACAAGGATGTCGATATGGTGACGGCGGCAGAAGTCGTGCACGCATTCTACGATATCATCTGCCTCTTCGGCCTTGCCGTATATCGGGATGTCCCATTTCCGGCTGATGCTTTCCGCCAGCAGCTGTGCACGTTTGTTGGCCATGGCTACAACGGTGGAGGTCTCGCTCGGTGCCTCCATGGGCGGCATGGCGGAGAACCCTCCCAGCATGTCATCTGCCGCCATGCTCCCGGCGGCATCCATCATGCAGGGTTCCACCGCGTGCAGCAGGTACATCTTGCCGCCGCACCGCTTAACCATATCCGCAGTGAAGTCGAGTACGGGATTTGCCTCTTCCGAAAAATCTGTCGCAGCGAGTATTCTTACCATATCGTCATATTACCAGCATTTCACCGGCAAGCCAAGAATAAAATGGCAAAAACCGCAGCTTTTTACAGCTGCGGTTTGAAATGGGATGTGTCGGCGCTATCAGGCCTGCATCACAGGGGCTACTTCTTCTACGTCATCCTCCTCTTCCTCTTCTGCCGGTTCAGGGGCGGGAGCAGGGGCAGGGCGGGTGCTCTTGTACTGGCGCAGCAGGGCTTCAGGGTCGGCGTATTCTTCCTCCAGCAGCTCCATGGCGCGTGCTTTCTCCTTCTCAGGATAGCAGTAGCGGATAACCTTGGCGTAGGTGGTCTTGCACTTCAGGACGTCCTCCACCGTGTTGATGCCGGCGTTGCGGATGGCGGTGATTTCATCAAGGATAATCTGCTCCAGCTGAAGCTGTAACCAGTTCTTGATGCCATCATTTTCCTTTGGCACCAGGCTGTGGAGGTACTCGAGCTTCGCATCGTTGTCGGTGATGGCTTCGAGTTCCTTGCGGATTTCGCCGATGCGGGCGAAATCTTCCTTGGTGAGGGAGATGTTCTCCCGGGCGGCGCGAGCCTGGGCTGCGGCTTCCTGCTCAGCGCGTGCTTCAAACACCTGGCGAAGCAGGGCTGCGGGGTCGGCAAAGCGAGTTTCAATTTCTGCCAGAGCAGCCTGCTTCTCCTTTTCGTCGGGCATCATCATCACCAGCTCTGTGGCAAGCGACTTGGCTTTCAGAATATCCTCCTCCGTCTTGGCGGTGCGGTATATGTCTTCGAGCATCTTGTTGAGGACGGCCACTTTCACGGCGCAGATGAGCTGCCGGGTTTCTTCAAGCAGGTTCTTCTGCAGGTTGGCATTAAGCACGTTAAGGATGGCCTCAGGGTCATTGGAAAGCCCTTGCAGTTCTTTTTCAATCACCTGCCACTCCTGCATAGCCTGCGGGGTGAACCCCTTGATGTTGTCGGGCTCCTCGGTGGACTGGCTGATTGTAGCGGGAGTCGCTGCAGGTGCTGCTGCCTCCTGAGCGGCGGCAGGCAGGACGAGGGCGGCAACACTCAGGCCTGTAAGAAATTTCTTGAGCATGATGTCGGGTGCTGGCTTACTGGCCGCGGGCGGCCTTAATCTGCTTCAGTACAGCGGCGGGGTCGGCAAATTGCTTCTCGATCTGCTCCTTGGCCGTCTCCGCGTTATCAACGGGGGCGTTCTCAAGCATATCGAGCATGAGTGCCTTAATGGCAGCGATGTCTTCCACCGTCTCGGCTTTATCGCAGGCGACATTGATCTTGTGGGTCATAATCATCAGCTTGGCCTGTATCAGGCTGGCTCTGTTGGCGCCCGTTACCTTGGGAAGAGCGGCGTCGATGAGGGCGAGAGCCTTGTCGGCATCGCGGTCTGCCTCCTGGAGTTCAGCCTCCAGTTCCTGCAGTAGCTTGGTTTCGGCTACAAGATCCTGAATGCCGGTGGCATTTTCAGGGTCGAGTTCGGCAATCTCCTTCTGCATGTCGGCAGCGGCTGCCTGCAAATCGCCGGGGAGTGATTTGTACACCTCCATCAGTACCTTGGCCTTTTCTACGCCCTGCAGGTTGGCTGCTGCGGTAATCTTATTGCCGTTGGCAAGTGCGGCATCGAGGGGAACGCGAGTGGTCTCCAGGGAGGCCTGGCCGCCTACAAAGCCACCCAGTACCTTGTTATCGGCGCTCAGTACCATGATGGTGGGGAACCCGCCCACTTTGTACTGCTGGCACAGTGTCTGGTTCTTGGCGTAGTTTTCGGGGCCGCCCACGCGGTTGACATCGCGGGGTACATCAATCTCCACCAATACAAACTTATCGGCGGCGTACGCTTCAAACTCCGGCGTGTCGAATACGTCTTTCTTCAGGCGGATGCAATACCCGCACCAGTCAGAGCCCGTGAAGTCCACAAGCACGGCTTTGTTCTCAGCTGCGGCCTTTGTTCTGGCTGCGTTGAGGTCGGTCATCCACTCTGCTGCGAATGCCGGCACCACAATGGCTGCCAGCCCGGCCATTAACAAGTTCTTGAACATGCCGTTATTATGCCTTTCTCATTCCGGTATGGCAAGCCGTAAATGCGCGATGACGCAATTGCCGGCAGTGGCGTTTGTCTGTCGGAATCGTTGCTCATGATAGCAAAATAGGTAATTCGGGGGTTGACTTTCGGCGCGGATGTGTCAGAATAGGCGGTGAGATGAGCTCATTCGGCTATTATAGATTGGCAGCAGCGGTGCCGCGCGTGCGCGTGGCGGATGTGGACTTTAATGCAACGGAACTGATTGCCGCCGCCGGGGAGGCTGCGAGGCAGGGGGCTTCGGTGCTGGTGTTCCCTGAGCTGTGTCTGACGTCGGCAAGCTGTGCGGATTTATTTTTCCGGCCCACGTTGTTGAAAGCGGCTGAGGCCGGGTTGATGCGTTATATCAGGGAGACAGCCGAGCTTCCCTTGGTTTCCGTGGTGGGCTTACCTTTGCTGCTGAATGGGCAGTTGTTTAATGTGGCGGCCGTGGCGCAGAACGGCTTTCTGCGGGGCTTTGTGCCTAAGAGTGTTATCCCGAATAGTCGGGAAAGCTCCGAGCGCCGCTGGTTTGCACCTGCCGGTATGCTGACGCGCACGGAGGTCAACATGTTCGGGGATTTCTTTTCCATCCCTATCGGTACCGATTTGATTTTCAGCGTAAGCCCCGAGCTCTCGTTCGGCGTGGAAATTGGTGATGATGCCGCTGCCTTGTTGCCGCCGTCTACCCGTCTGGCCATGCAGGGGGCTTCGGTCATCCTCAATCCCTCAGCCGCTCTTTCTCTGGTGGGGCGGGCGGATTATACCCGCACCCAGGTGATTGCTCGCAGCGGCAGCTGTGTCGCGGCTTACGTCCATGCCGGAGCCGGTGTGGGTGAGAGCACCCAGGATGGCGTGTGCGGTGGTGCTGCCTATATTGCGGAGAATGGCCGACTGGCCGCGCAGAATGAACCTTTCGCGCGTGAGCTGAGTGTGGTATACGCGGATGTTGACATGGAGAAGCTTGCCGCTGTGCGCCTGAGCGAGAGCACGTTCCACGAGAATCTGTTACTGGGTGAATGGCCTGCGCCCCGTTGTGTGTATTGCCGTATTGAGGCCGAGCCGTGTGATTTGCGCTACGCTTACCTTCCGGCACGTCCCTTTGTGCCTGAACCTGCACAGGCCGCGGTTCGTTGCGAGGAGATTCTCAATATTCAGGCTGCCGCTCTTGCCAAGCGAATCGAGTGTGCGTATGCGAAGACCCTCGTCATCGGTGTTTCCGGTGGGTTGGACAGCACGCTGGCTCTGCTGGTATGCGACCGCGCCTGCAAGCTGCTGGGGCGTAGTAATGATTGCATATTGGCTATAACTATGCCGGGCTTCGGTACGACCGGGCGTACTTACAACAATGCGGTGAAGATGATTCAGCAGCTGGGCTGCTCTTTTAAGGAGGTGAATATCAAAGAGGCCTGTCTGCTGCATTTCAAGGATTTGGACTTCGACCCCTCACTGCGCACCAATACTTATGAGAACGTGCAGGCTCGTGAGCGTACCAAGTTGCTCATGAACCTGGCCAACAAGACCGGTGGTATGGTGGTCGGTACGGGCGACCTTTCGGAGATTGCGCTGGGCTGGGCTACTTACAATGGTGATCACATGAGCATGTACGGCGTGAATTGCTCCATTCCTAAGTCGCTCATTCGCTGCCTCATCGAGTACGCCGCGACGCAGGCTGAGCCTGAGCTGGCGGCCGTGCTGAGAGATGTGAATGCCACCCCGGTGAGCCCCGAGCTGTTGCCGCCCGCTGATGATGGCAAGATTGACCAGAAGACCGAGGAGATACTTGGGCCTTACGATTTGCACGATTTCTTCCTGTACCACTTCATCAAATACGGCGCCGAACCCGCTAAGCTGCGCGCTCTGGCCTTGCATGCCTTTGCCGGTGAGTACGAGGAGGAACTGGTGGAAAAGACGCTGCGCACGTTCCTGCGTCGTTTCTTCTCTCAGCAGTTTAAGCGCACTTGTGTGCCCGATGGTCCCAAGGTGGGTACAATTGGCCTCTCGCCCCGTGGCGATTGGCGCATGCCTACCGATGTGTGCGGTACTCTGTGGACAGAAGGCTGAGCCCGCACGAGCAATCAAAAGAAATCATCTGCGCAACAGAACATTTGCCATACAGCTGCGCTCTTTTTTGGCGGAAAAGAAGCACAGGTTACGCGTTGGAATAATTTGGAAAAGGGCAATTTGAGGAGTGCAAGTTTCGCGAGCTTTCGCTCGGATGGAATGCGTAGCTAAAGCAACCGCTTGTGACCGCGCCTTGCGGGCGCGGAGCGGCGACTATGACACCATGCCATGCTGATGTTGCGTGCGTCAGCACGCCTGGACATAAACTTTGTAGATTCTGCCCGACAAATTGGTGTTTGTAGAGGGAAAGGACAGCTCAAGTTACAACGCTCTAATTATTATAGTTCAGCGGTGCCTGCACCGCCGAATTTGAAAGCCCCGCACGGCGGGGCGACAGCTCATAGGCAGGGGTGAGCGAGCGACAGCTCGCGTAACCCCTGTTACCGGAATAAGTAGAAATGGAGCCCCGTGAATACGGCGGCTTCGATACAGCTCGCATCGCGTTGCTCCGCGCCTTCGCTGAGCTCGGGTGGCTGTATCTACGCTACAAAATCGCGTAAAAAATGGGCTTGACTGGCCTCACGGTTTTATGCTATAAAACCTCTGAGCTCATCCGAACAACAAAATAAGAAATTGCTTGTTCGTGTAAAAAGAAGGCCGGCATCATAGAATTAGAATAAAAAAATCAACAAAAAGCAACTTTTAACGTCGTAAGTAGGATTAATAATAAAACAACTTCTGGAAGGCTTATAAAAATGAGCGCAAATCTCACTGCGTCGAAAATATTCTGCAAAATAGAAGGTGGGCTGAAAAGATAAAAAATAATCAATTGTAATTTAAAATTTCTGCTCCGAGTATGCGATGTTCAAATTATATTAGTATTACATTTTCTTTTGTCTTTTTTGTTATTGCAACGTACTTGGCTATTTTCTATAAAAAAGTGGCACCCATCTTACTTGATACTTCCACAGGGGAACCATGCTATATAGAAGTATGTGAATTGGTTAACAATCGATGTTTTTTTAGCGATCTTGATAAAATTCTCGAAGAATATAATGTTAGTCACTTCAATATTATGGGAAATATTTATTTCAAAGGCAATATGTCAGATCTAGCTAATTACACAGAACATGTAATCAGAGGACATGTTCGTCATGAATGCGATGAGACTAAAAAAACATGTATGCAGAAATTAGGAAAAAGTATTTGAAGGAATTTTGAATACCTATTATCTCTCATTGTCATTCAATAGAGCCGCCATTGGCATGGAAGT
>JAUNRE010000022.1 GCA_030535795.1 Akkermansia sp. | reverse complement strand
CTTCAGCCTCACGGCGCTTTTCCGCCTCCTCAGCCTCGCGGCGACGCTTCTCGGCTTCCTCCTCATCATCTTCCGGAACAGACGAAGACTCACCTGCGAGGGGAGATTGATAATCCGGGACAAACTCCGTAGAAGTAACCGAAGGAGAAATCACCAACCACCCTAACAACGAAGCAAAAAAAGCCGTTGCCAGGGTTATACCCACCAAAAGCCATTTACTCCCCTTTTCTTCGGATTCCTCGGGTTCAGCGAAATCGATCAGAGTAGCGCCGCTGTCAGGGAAACGAAGAGGGATACCGCTCAGTGCATTCAACCACTCCGAAGCACTGGCAAATCTCAGCGACGGCTCCCACTCGAGAGCTTTATCGATACTCTCCAGCAACTCCACATCATAACAAGCCAGTAGCTGTTCATTGCGAGCCAGCAATGCGCGTGGCGGCGGTGCGAGTAAAGGGTTGTTCTCCTCATCCAAATGAGAAGGAGGCGCTGCACCTACGAGGAGTTTATGCATTGTCGCCCCAAGAGCATACAAATCAGTCCACGGGCCTATTCTCTGCCCGGCTCGCTGCTCATGGGGCATATAGCCGGGCGATCCCATCTCAGCACTGCCGAAATCTATGAGAGTAGGCACAATATCCTCACCGTTGGCAGTGTAGGTCAGCAGAACATTGGCCGGCTTAATATCAAGATGGTAGATAGGCGTGGAAGAATGCAGGAGGGTACGACTGTGCATGTGTTGCAATGCCCCCAGCAAATCACGCATGAGTTTGAGTACAGCAGCCTGAGATAAGCGGACATTTGCCGAAAACAATCGCTGCGTCAGCTTTACCAAATCACCGCCGCTCAGGTAGGGCATCACATAATATGCCGTACCGTTTTCATCGAATGCATCAACCAGTCGTACAATGTTCGGGTGATTGAGCACGGATAGCTGGCTGGCTTCCCGGCGAAATGCCTCCAGACTCCACTCATATTGTTCCTCGGATTCCACATAAGGAACCACCGTACCCCGAGCTTGGTCACGATAAGCAAACCAGCTCGGGAAATGTTCTTTTATCACATACCGATAGCCGCGAGTATCTTCTGCCAGGTATGTGATGCCGAAACCGCCCGACGAGATACCGGCCTTCACCAAGTAACGATTGTGAAGTAAGCGATTGGCCGCCAACTGCTGGGCTGAGCGTTTCTGCATAAAATATGGTAATTCCGAGAAATAACGGATTGGAGCGACTCGCTTCGCTCCAATCCGTTTCAGCGGCATTTACGGCCGCATATCAGTCACTCAGAATGAATAGGTAAAACCGGCTGAAACCGTACCGTAGTAACGGCATGACTCAGAAACTCCGGAAAGGCCATATTTATCGGGGTATTCCTTGGAGGGGAAACCGGCGCAGTCCTTGGTGAAGGAGAATACAAAGTCGTAAGAAAGATCGAACGACAGGCGCTCCGACAGGTAGGCTCGAGCACCAAAGCCTACACCCAGCATGGGTACAACCTTAGTGGAGGAGCCATCGTATGTACGATGCTTACCTTCATTGAAAATATAGGAATCCGTCACGCTTGTTTTGCGAATCATGACACCCGTACGAGCACCGGCGTAGATGTAAAGTTTCTCAGAAAGCTCGTATTCCACATCATAAGAAAGAGTGATAGGAATTACATCTACATCTACATCAAGATGGTCACTCGCCAAGGGAGAATCAGCGAAAGCATCTACCCCCGGTTCCCAAGAAGAGGTAGTCTCCTGATTACCGGTATAAAAACCAACGGAAATACCGGCGGTCTGAGAAAAGGCACCCGAGCCTGCGAAATGCCACTTAGCACCGAAGCGAGCGCCATACAGGTCAGAGGGCAAATTTGATGCTCCCAGCGAATAACTGCCGACCTTTGTATGCATAAGCCCCCCTTGCAGGGTAATCATATACGGGTATTTCTGGCTACGGCTCACCATGCCGGCATCGCCGGGTAATTCCTCGATGGCGGATTTTTCAGGAACAACATTGGGAACAGGCATCATATCACCACCCATGGCAGGTATACTGCTGAGCAGCGCCAACATTACAAAGAGATTTTTTTTCATGTTATTGATTAGAATTTATAGGTGAAACCGGTGTAAATAGTAGAAGTAATAATAGACTCGGAGCTCACGGATGAAGTGAAACCATCTTCACGCGCATACTTTCTGTACTCGAGGTAGCGCTCTACACCGGGAGCAAAATCAAAGTTGACTCCGACCATCCAACTGAAGCCTTCGGTGATTTGATACTCAGCACCAATATTGAGTCCGACAGTAGGAGCAATATCCGTATCGGCAAACTTATATTTTCCTATTGTATTGTATGACGGAGATGTCGGTCTAGTCTCTCTGTAATACTCATGCTCCGACTTGGAAATGAGCAAACCTACCCGAGCTCCGCCCCAAACCGAAAACTTTTCATTAAAGTGATAGTTATACCTATAGCCCAATACTACAGGTATAATAGTCTGAGAAATATCTTCATCTATTACGCCACGCGAAGCCCAATTCATATCCACAGTATAACTGTCAGATTCGCTACCCTGGAAAACCCCGATACCAAAACTCAGGTTCTGAGAGGTATGCTGAGTACGGTCGAAAGTATAACTGATACCAATCATACCACCCATAAGGCTGTCAACCGAGAGTTTATCGTTAAGGCTGGTCATGTAGCCAAATGAGGCTTCAATGTTAGTCTGATCCCGAAGAATCGTAAACGAAGGCTCGGGGTTTTGAGCAAGGGCACAGGTGGCTGAGAGAGCCATCAGCGCGCAGGCTGTCACGATGTTGTGTGTTTGCATTGTAGTTTGTGTGTTGTGTTTGTTTTCGTTTTGCCGGCGAAGTACCGGCATTGGAAAGGAGGACATAAAAATCAGTCAGGCTCGATGAAACGGAGGACTACGCGAATGGCCGCACCGAGCACAATCATGAAAATGGCCAGTGGGAAGCAGGAATCAAGAGAATGGCTGCTACCGGCAGCCGCTGAAAGGGAGAACATGATGGCAATGAAAAGCAGCGCACCTACAATCAGCAGAAAATTCGAGCTCCACAGCAGTAGGGTTCCTATCGGGATTATCTCATCGTCGTCGCGGCTAACTAACGGAGCCGGCTCCCCACCCGTTTGAACCGGCATCCGCGTGTCTGCATGCGCACCACTGTTCGCTGCAGCACCAGAAGTGGAAAGCAACGGGCGAGGCGTTACCAAAGCCCGCCGCCAATCATCGGCATTGCGCAGGCGGTGATGAGGCGAGAGACACAGAGCGGCGTCTATCGCCATGAGGAAAGGCTGAGAAAAGCGCCTGAGCAATTTAGGGTTATCAGCAAGTGGGATGTAGGTATCATGATTAGGATTAAGTTGTCTTGCCGGAGCCTTATCGGGTACAGCTCCTGTGATGAGGAAATAAAGGGTTGCCCCGAGAGCGTAAATATCTATAGCGGGGCTGATGCAATTATGATCGGCAATCTGCTCGGGAGCAGTATAACCACTACTCATGAAGCTGCAGCTATATGACTCATCAGAGCGCTCTTGCTTAGCGGCACCGAAATCAATAAGCACCGGCGTACCATCCGGCCTTATGATAATATTATCGGGCTTAAGATCGCGGTGGCATATGTTGCGAGCCTCCAGGTACATGAGCGCCTCCAGCAGCGGGCACAAAATATTACTGAGGGAATCTTCATCCCAAGAAGACGGCTTTCTGTACTTGGAGAGTGGGGTACCCTCCAGATATTCCATCACAAAATATGCAGTATTATTCTCGCGCAAAATACCATAGCCTTGGACAATATTGGGGTGGTCCATCCCGGAAAGCAGCTCAGATTCGGTGATAAAATGCCGTAAAGCCCAACGGTAGGCGCGTTCATCGCCTCTCACAATCACCGAGTTATCATCACCGCGTGCCACCAGATAGCTCGGGTAATTCTCCTTAATAGCTACCCTGCAATTCTCCAGCACATCCCACGCGCGGTACGTTATGCCAAAGCCTCCGACACCAAGAACCTTCTCGATTTCGTATCTATCGTTCAGGACTGTACCTCGCGACAATGGCATATACGTACGGCTGCGTAGGTGAAGAAACTACCGAAAAGCAGAGGTCAGGAGATTTCAGCAGTAAACTTAAGCGTGATATTAGCGAAGGTTAGCTCATCGCCATTCATCAGCTGGCAACGGTCGCGCAAGGGCACGCCGTTAATATGTGTCGTATTCTTAGCCTGCTCGTCATGGATGTAGAGGTATACGTTCCCCTCAGCATCCTCCTCATATATAATACGAGCCTGCTGACGAGACACCTCTTTATAGGGCAGCTGAATAGCGCATGTTCCACTGCTGCGCCCAATGAGGATGTAGCGCTTGCGCTGCAGCTCCGAGAGCGGAATGCGGAACCGAAGCGCACGTCCAGCATCATCACTCCCCGTGAACAGAAGACTGGGCTTCTTACCACCGGACACGGGTTCGAATGGGAGCGTGGGTGAATTGTCAGATGCCGGAAGTGGCAGAGTCTTATCCTCGGCGGCAGGATTCGGTGAATAAACGTTGCTACGACCGGTAATAGCAGGACCGCTGCGAACACCCCTCGTTCTACGCTTATTGCCTTTCAGAAGAGTCATGAAAAGAATACTCACGGCACCGATGATAACAATCGTGCAAAGTACAACGATAACAATTTCTCGAGGGCTGGAGCTGTTGAGCAATGCTCGCATTCTATAGATGATGCTGTTGGGGTCCTTCTCAACAACCGCCACGCTTTCTATATCACCACCGGGTGGGCAGAGGAAATGAAGCAGCTCACTCGCATCAATTGCGCGGTTAATCATCTCGGAGTTCTTGTGACCACCGAAGTTGACACCGACAACAAGCCCCTTTTCATTAACCAAGGGGCCACCACTCATGCCTCCCTTAACGTTGGCATTGTGCACCACCACGCGCATGCGGGCATCCGAGCTCTGCCCGGTGTTCATGGCCGTGTTATCTCTCACCTGAGCGACTGAGCCCCCCTGAGTCACAACGGAAAGCAGATTTCCCATACCGACATTCCACTCCAGCTCAACACGATCCTGTAAGAAGTTATGGCTGCGCTTAAAATGCTCGATGAGCATATTGGTAAGCAATTTAGCCATATCATTCTCTGAGTCATAGGCAGCAGGGAAGCCCATAGCCTTCACCTCTTCGCCGGGGGTGGCGGTGCGAGCAATGGCAAGCGGGCGCAGGTAAGCGCGGTCAGGCGTATTAACACGCAGCCATGCCAGGTCGCGCGAGGCGTCCATCTTCTCAACATAAGCCCGTTGCATTACGACCACCTTCTTATTGCGGAGAGGTTTTTCGTAGGCAATGTAGAACAGATCCCGCGGAGTCGGATCGAGCAAAGTCTCACCATTGTCGCTCTTTGTACCGACCACATGAGCATTTGTCACCAAACTACCTGCACTGTTTACAACAAAACAGGTACCATGATTGACGGGGGTGCCGTCTTGGTGGAAGTGAATAACCAGCTTTACACTTTCCTTGCAGCGCTCCAACATAGAACCGGAGCCTGATGAACCGGTGCCGCCGCTCACTAACAGCAGCGTCACGATAACGAGCAGAGCCAATACCAGCCCCGCACATATTGCAATGAGATGTTTTTTCTTCATGATAATAATTGAGAGTGAGTTTAAGTTACATTTCAACTGTCAGCCCGGGGCTTACCACACGCACCAGAATGACGCTTACGTTATCTTGATGACGAGCCTTTTTCTGCAACACGGTATCAAGAAGCAGCTCAACATCCTGCCGCACATCTCCGCTGCCGGGCGGCAGCAGAGCGCGGGCTATTTCGTGAGCAGTCAGGCTCAAGATACCATCGCTTGCAAGCAATATGCTGTCTCCACTTCGTAATTCTATCGGCTCAGCCGGGCAATCAGCCTGGCTGATACCGCCACCGCTCAGGTACGAAGTAATGCGTGTGCCATAACGCAGCACGGATTCAGATTGCGAGACCGAAGCCCAATCGAGCCCTTCACGCATTGCTCTGCGTCGCATATCTTCGCGGTGGTTGTGAATACGGTTGATAGGATAAAGGCGTTTATCGCGCAGCAGATAAATGAGAGAATCGCCAATGCTGATGTAAAAGAGACGCCCCTGCCTGAACCATACACCACAGAGCGTGCACCCCATCTGCGATAACTCAGCAGCCTCGCACAATTTGCGACGCTGCAAGGCGACATCAGCCTGTTGCGCGGCATATACCAGAGCTTCATGCGGCGGCATCTCAGGCGACACGCCGCGCAATACCTTGATAAAGGCACTGGCTGCCACACGAGAAGCGACCTCGCCGCCGGCATGCCCCCCCATGCCATCACAAAGCACACACATCATTTCACTGCAATAGTTCCCCTGCTCCTCGACAGCGCAGCAAAGAGTATAATCCTCCTGCATCTCGCGGGAGCCGATATCGCGGTCATCGGCAAACTCAGCAAGCAATGAGGTATGCATATGATAAGGTGAAGGCATGTTAAACCTCGTGACAGTGAAAGGAATGAACAGACTAAGGTATCAATCCACAGTTTCGGGGAAAGAAGCCCAATTCATATCTGCTGAACAGAACGGAACGAACATCAACAGAGTATTACCGATTCGCAAAACACTGTTCTTGTGAATCTCAACAGTACCGAGCACAGGGGCGTTATCCAGATAAATCATATTGCGACTGTGACCATGGGTCACATAGCTCTTATGGCCTACGTTGTCGTATGCAATGTACGCATGCCCTTCATCCGATATGGCATCATCATCAAAATTGAGAACAATCTCATTCTTGTAGCCGCGCCCAATAGAATTGTAGCCATAACCTACCTCCAGCGAACGACCGCGCCCCGGACCGGCAATGACGACCAGCCAGCCGGCAACCGGGCCCAGAGCTGACTTCACCGGAGCATCATACCTACCGGCAGCCGGCACCAGAGGCACAGTGCGTCCGGCTCCGGGCATAGGCAGAGTTACGGCATCTTCTGACACCCCCATAGGGTTATTCGGCATGCCGAACGGCAGAGTTTTGGGATTCCCCGGGTACGGCACAGTTTTATCCTCAGCCTCAGCAAGCGTGCGGGCACTGAACAAGGGTGCACCCTTTCTCTGGTGCGGATCAGGTGTATTATTATTCATATCAGTTACTTAAAATTAGGTGTTGATATCATTTCAGCGAGCACGGAAACATACCTGCATATCGGCCAGGGTGATGGTATCGCCGTTGTTAACAGGTGTGACATCGGTAATTTTCTGCCCGTTGACAAAGGTGCCATTTGTAGAATGGGCATCCTTTATCATCCATTTACCGGCCGCATCGCAGAACAACGAGAAGTGAATACCCGAAATATGGGCGGAGGGTAAGCGGACATCGGCCGAGGAACTACGACCTACAGTAACCGAAGGCTTGCTGACATCCCAGCAGCGACCGGGTGCATTAACATCAGTCAAAGTTGCATATACCTGAGTGGAGGGCATATCCTCCATACGGCGACGGGCGGAATGCACGGATTCCTCATCGTTGCGCGACATAGCGCGGAAGATAATGACAAAAATCAGCAGAATAACGCAGCTGCCACCGATACCGAGGGTCCACCAGACCCAATCCTGAAGCTCATCCTCCGAAGCGAAAACGCTATCACCGCCCGAGCCCGCCGGAGCACTGGTGCTGGTATGGGTATTCACAACAATATTCTGACTCTCCTTGTCAGGGTCAGGCAATTTAGCATCCGAGTTGAGGATGTAATCTACAGCGGTTGCGGCAATACCATCCTTCTTTTTGAGCGATTCTATCTTATCGAGATGCTCCAGAATGGTAGCCACACGGTTTGCGAAGTCTCGATTCGCATAGGTCGTATCGACCATGGATCGGCGATTCATTTCAAGGGGCAACAGGCGCAACCCAAAGTAGGCGATAAGGCGCGCGCGTGCTTCACTTTTTTCTGATTCAGTACTCTTGGGGGCATTGAAGAGTGCCTTGAGCTGCTGCATTTCCAGCAAAGCATGCTCGGCTACAACCGGAGCCAGGTTTTTCTGGTCAATTTCTACAGAGCCTACAAAGTTGCGCCCATTGTTGAGATTCACCCTGACAGATGATGCAGCAGGCACGCCCAGCATGGGAGTTCGCATCTCCAATATACCGGCGGCTGTTCTGGCAAGCATATTATTCAGGCGAGCGATACAAGCGGGGTGGTCAGAACCGGGTAGCTCCTCATAGGTAAGGTAGCCGCCACCGGTACTCATAGCCAGTTTCTGCATGGCATCGAACCCTTGGTGAACTGCGGTGCTACCCGATGCTCCGCGAGCGGAATCCTTGTGGCGCATAGCAATCGTATGAATCGGGACGCCCTGATTTTTGGCTTCTTGCACCAAATCGTTGAAATCATTATTGGAGGTACTGCTTTCGTCCACGCCGTCGGAAATCAAGATAATACCCTTAGGAAGATTCTTATAGATACCGCTTGCGCATTTCTTCATTTCATCCTTAAGAGCCCTGTTAACTCCCAACCAGATATTGGTATTGTTCTTCTGAATACGGTCGGCTCGGCGTATGCTTTCAACAACGGCCGCAAATGCAGGATCACCGTAGGTAATGCCGTTGCGAGTAACCTGATAAATGGGTTTATTGCAGAGCTCTCCGCCGGTCATTATGCCCGCAAGCATCTCAAAATCAGCAGCCATATTAAGACTGCCGGCAAGGGCAAGAATACGAGCATTACTGCGCCCGGACATCAGCGTCACCAAGCGAGTAGCCATGGCCGCACTATGCAAAATTGTCTCGCGGCGCCCGGCCGGATCGCTTACATCTACCACTATTAACCACGATGCCAAGTGACCGGCTACTGTTTGCAACCCGGTTAACTCGTCATTGAGCACGTCTTCACCGGCGTACCCCTTGTAGCTGTTATACTCCGGCACATCCTGTACCAGGTATTGCACAACGAGATCGCTGTCGGTGTGAGTAAGTATCGCCTTATCGCATACAACTTCATGCGACTTTACAGGCGTCACAAATGATTGAGCATCAGCGGCTAAGGATAAGGTACCCCCCCCTCCCAGCACGCCTAACAACATCGCTCCGATTATGATATTCCCGAACTTCATAATATAATGAATTACTCTAGAATTTTAAAGTCATCACACAAGCAGATTACAACGAAAAACATTGCTACCACCTGACAGAGATGACCATTTCCATTTTGCATAAAAGGCGACCGATTGCAAGATAAATTTGCGTCTAAACAAAAAACTAAACAAAAATATAAGGCTGAAACAAGTTTCGTAGCCACAATTTTAACAAACGCCCCAATCGATAGCTACCGTCTTATACAGGCGCTTATCTTGCTTACTTCCCCACAAGTATACACTGCTGAGTGATGGGACACAACATTAGGAGGCAAACAATGCCGAGACTTCGTGTACTCAATCGTTATAAACGACATTTTTGTTATACTTACCACATATTATTCATTTTCATGCCTGACGGAGAAACAGGTACAAAAAAAAGAAACGTGTTATACGGATACTACCTAATTCCTAGATAAATAGCTTGCTAATATGAGATATATCTGGCATTCTATTGGTGCAAGCGGGAGTTCAACACCCCTCTGCGAATACAACAACTAACCCAATAATCAGCCATGACCCAACGCAATATCACCCGATACACGTACGAGACGACCTCCTTCCAGGGATGGCGCCTGAGTATCTGCCGCAAATGGAACCAGTTCACCAAGTACTTTTCCGACCGTCAGTACGGCAGTGAAGAGGCGGCATTCAAAGCAGCTATCGAGATGCGTGACCGCATCTTTGAGGCACTGAAGCAGACTCCGGAAGATCCGCGCGGCGTTTTCGAGCGCTTCAAAAACGGCATCGAAGAGCAGGCACCCGCAGTCGAAGCAGCTGCCTCCAAGTAACCGAAATCACAGTACAAAAGTCGCTGCAATCCTACGCATAGGTTTGCAGCGACTGACCATCATTCACTATACCAAGAAAAACTAACGGCCGTGAAAATCGAACTCGATGGTAAGCGATATCAGGCGGAAATCCAACGCGCTATCGGCGGCAAGGGCAAAGCCCTGCCCGACGCCCGGCGAGGGTATCTGCGAAACGCGAATCTCGCCGCTGAAAGGATAGGAACGCCAATCCCTGGCCGGGTTGTACGTTTCCCAGGTGGTACGGTGAGTGGCTTTGTAGGAGAAAGCGGGGTCGCTGTCCAGCAAGCGCAGGCGGACGCGCCCCTCCTGACGCACGGTGTTGTAGCTGCGCACATTCTCCAGTGGGAGGGTATGCAGCTCTGAACGATACTTGGCTCCGATGATAAATGAGGTACCGGGCGCCCAGTCAGGCAGAACAAATGAGCCATCGTCCCCAATAGAAATCGGGCAGGCCTGCTCCGGAGCATCGGCAGGGTATGCAAGCGCCTGCACCCCGGCTAACTGCGGAGCCCGGTAGTCCGCAACGCCGGCCACTGTTCCGAACACGGTACCGTCCGTAAACGGATTGTCCTCGCGCAGACGCTCAATGGAGATATGGGCGTTTATCGGATTGCGCACGACAAACCAAAGCTCGTCATCATGGCTGTTATCAGAGGGCATGGAGGCCAGATGCAGCACCTCGCGCCCCTGCATCGCCACACGCTGCCAGGCAGTAACCTGTTGCTCCACGTTGGTGGTGAGCACAGCGAGGCTGTGGTCTTTCATGAGCACCCAGAGGCGAGTGCTGCTGCCACGCTGTACCGCCCACTCCTGCACCCCGGCCGCGAACAAATGCTCTGCCAGCAAGCTGGTATCGGTTGAGGTAAAGCCATCCGCCGCCAGTTTATAGGAGATTTCGCGCAGGCGCTTGCCCCCTCGCTGAACGTAGAACACCGTATTTTCCACGGCATCTGCCGCTACGGTATCGCTGCCGACTGAGGACTGACGGGTAAAAGCAGCATTGGTAGCGCTGATGGCGCTGCCATCGTGCGTGCCCAGCGTCCACTCGCTCTCCGTAGTGCCAACCAGCAACTGCCGCGCCGGGCATACCCAGCAAATACGGCTCTGGTTGGTGGTGGAAAGGGTGAGATGTAGTGCGGCATCATCCGCAGAATTGACGCTGTAATTCATAAAATCATCCACCACACTGGCAATGAGAGTAGTAGGCAGCCCGGCAAAACCGCCGAACCACAATCGCCCCTGATGAATACTACAGAACAGGGGGTAGCCGTTTCGTGGCCCGAAAGCGCCAAAGCTCCAACGGTGCGTAAAGAATGATGATGCGCCGTCCTGATACAGCGACAGGAGGAGCCCGGTGGCCTCGCGGGCTGAGGTATACCCCGTGATGCGGAACTTGTACTCCCGGTGGCCTCCGAGGATGTTGAAGTAGATGTGAGCCCCCGGGTTCAGCACGGCAGCGCTGCGGCAGACCAGCACCATACGGCAGGGCGTTGTTTCCGTGCCTGAGATGATGTAATTCTGCCTTTCGGCCTGTGCATTCTGCTCGATGGTGCGCACGCGCGTCCATTCCCAGCAGCGGAAGTCGAGGTCATCCATCTTGGTATTATAGCTGCGCCACAATTCCCACACAGCGTTCCACTCACCGTGGGTACGCAGCTCCCAATCCCCGCATACCTCATAGGGCTGCCCGTTATCCAGCAGCATGATACCGGGCATGAAGCAATCCGGGTATCCGGCAGCAGATGAATTGCCGTTGTAATATGATTTCAGATACGGCGCAATCACCGTATAAAAGTTCATCATGCCGGAGGAAGAATCAGACTCGAAGTACGGCCCGCCCACGACGTTATTCGAATAGAGATCCGGCATGGCATCGGCTTTGAACACGATATTCTTTTTGAGGAAAAGCGTACGCGATGGCATTTCGGCCTCGGCGAGAAGGATTTCTTGATTCACCATGGAAGGCATAAACGCCCCTCGGCCGGAACCGATGGTAAGCGTTGCGTGCGCTCTGTCGGTGTGCATTTTCACATTGAGGCCGGCGGACTGTTGGCGATACGTTTCGCGAGGGAACGGTTCCGGAGAAAATTCGGTGCAAAGCCAGTCATTATCAGCAAAGCGACTGAGCACCAGAGGCGCTCGATAAGCGCTGGTAACATACACGAGGTCGTTGACCTGAGTACAACGCATGGCCTGCACCTCGGCAGCACTGCTCCAGGGAGCCGAGAGCTGATACACGGAGCCATCTGCCTTGGCAACAAGCGAGCCGTTTCGGTACACCCGCATACCACTGGGAAAAAACTCGAGCATCAGCGCATCGGACTCTGAAAAACAGAACGGGCACAACCGAACAGCATCACCGCCCTGCACAGCTGCGGCCCCTATGTATTCTGAGCCCCTGCGACGACACACGCCACCGTAAGGCTGCACCACAAAGTTCTGCAACAACGCAGCACCTCGCTGGTAAGCCTGTAAATCGAATCGAGTTGACAACCAGGGGCTAAGCTCGCCCGCGGTAAAACCTAGTACGAATGGGGAATCCTGCATGGCCATACCCTATAGCAGAATATGGCCGTGCGATAAAGAAAAAACGCTTTATCCGCCGCTCCCTGTCAAGCCACACTTACCTTAACAGCTAGAGCTTAACGTAGAACACCCGTCTTGCGCAGAAGTCCGACAACATCCGGATGCCCGGCCTGCGCGGCATAATCCATCGCGTTGTTACCCTGAGCATCCTGCCGAGCAGCAGAAGCCCCCAATGAGAGCAACACACGCACCACCTGCATATCGCCCCGCTGTGCAGCCAGCATGAGAGCGCTGCGGCGAAGCGTATCGTCCGGAAGCGGAGCATCCACCCGAAAGCCGGGGCTATTGCCGAGCACCACCAACCGACTGAGTGAGGCCATATCCCCCTGCTCTGCCAGGGCATGAACAAGAGCGACCTGCTGCGCCGGTTGCATACCACCGGCCGGGGTAGCCCCGGCACGCAGGAGTGTGGACACCAACTCACGATACTCGCGATGTCGGCAGGAGTCCACATAATCGCAGCGGCGAGGATTGGCACCGGCCGCCAACAGGAGCTCCGCCACGCGCAAGGAACCCCAGCGCACGGCAGACATCAGCGGCGTGCTGCCCTGAGCATCCTCGGCATCGGCCTCGGCTCCGGCGGCAAGTAGCAGCTCCACCATTTCCGCGGCTTTCGGGTTCGGATCCGTTGCTGTACCCTGGCAATGAGCCAACGCCGGCTCGGCGTCGGCCTGCGGCCTCCTCGTATTCGGATTAGCCCCGGCGGCCAGAAGCTCTTTCACGCGAGCTTCATCTCCATTCAGTGCGTAGAACAGCTCATAATCCGCGCGAGCTGTCAACCCTCGGGCACGGAGGATGGAAATCATCTCCGAGCTGGCGTAATGGGGACAGAGGGCGTATTCCAAAGCATTGCACCCCTTGTTGTCTACCACATGCAGGTCAGCCCCGGCGGACAGATAAAGCTCCAGCAAATCGGCGGTGGCACGGGGGGCTTCCACCAGGCCGGAACCAATACCGGGTGAGGTAAGCAGCGGCGTGCGCCCCTGAATATCGCGGGCATTCACATCGGCGCCGTGTTCCAGTAACAGCCGGGCTATTTGCAGGGATTTACCGGATGTCCATTTCACCCGATGAAGGGCGGTCTGCCCCTGCGCATCGCGAGTATTAACATCCGCCCCCTGCGCCAGCAGCAGCTGAACGCCCTCCACGCTCTGCGAGGCAACGGCTAGCATAAGCGGGGTGCGCCCATCCGCATAACAAGGAGCAGAAGCACTGCAACCATGCTTCAGCAACAAACGCAGAATCTCGGGGCGAGAGATGTGGTACCCCAACGCATTTCTCCGGACATAGCAGGAGAAAGCATGCGTATCCGCCCCGGCGCGCAACAGCAGTTCCATAACTTCCGGGGAGATATCATAGGTATGTAGCACAGGGCTGCCGAACGCCATAGCATTCACATCCGCCCCGGCGGCTATCAGCATACGAACCATACGGGGGGTATTCTTACTCACAGCAACCATGAGGGGCGTGCGGGAGTCCTCCCGAGCCTCCACCGGGAAAATATCGGGATGAGCCAACATGTGCTCCAGCTGCTCGGGAGTTCCCTGCCGCACGCAGTCATGAAGAGAAAGGAAGGGAAAGTCGGAGGCTCGCAGCAGGCGCAAAGTTTCGGCATCACCGGCACCCTGCGCGGCCTGCAAAGCAGAACGCCGCAGGCGCTGCGAGGTATAGCGAGGATTCGCCCCCAGACGAAGCAACTGACGGATGGCGGCATACTGCTGCTCACCCACGGCCCAGAAGAGCTGCACTTGCAAGGCGTCCCGATCCTCCGGCGTCACAACAGTCCCGAGCTTCAGCAAGGTAGAAACATTGGCCTCATTGCCCCAGCGAGCTGCCCAGATAAGGGGTGTACAGCCACTATACCCGGCCACCTTCTGCTGAGGGTTGACACCGGCACGAACCAGAGTTTTCAACACGTAGGGCGAAGCCTCTTTTGCAGCAAGCATCAGCCATGCCGCGCCGTGTAGCTTCACATTCACGCCACGCTTCAGCAGGGCATGCACGGAGTGGGCTCTGTCGTACTCCACTGCCAGCTGCATGGCAAAATCCACATCCACCGCACCACGGCGCAGCAGCCCATCATGCGGTTCACCCCCGGCCAGCGACCAGGCTGCGGCCTGCCCGGGCTGCACCCCATGGGCAAGCAGTAAATCCACCACTTCATGGTGCCCATAGAAAGCGGCTTTTTCCAGCGCAGCCGACGTTTGCCGGGCACCGGACTCCAACAACAAACGCACGCATTCGGTGTGCCCCGCTGCAGCAGCATACACGATGGAGGTGCGCCCACGAGCATCTGCGGCCTCGGGGTTACAGAGGGGGAGCAAATAACGCACGACATCAGCGCGCCCCAAAGCAGCTGCAAGCAGCAGTGCATTGCCGCCCGCATTCACGCCCGGGCCGTCTTTCGGGTTTTCTCGTTCTCCGCTCATGGGGGTGGGTATGAAGCCCGGGATTCTGCGGTTGAGCACCGCTGGCTCTTGCGTCAAGGCTGCGATATCTCCGTTTATGATGGCTTGCACCACGGCATCCGGCAGTGTGCCGGTGGTAGCGCTCTCCGGGGTGGAAGCGGCAACAAGACAAGGGATGGAAAGAGACAGCGCGATAAGGGTGGCGGTATGTGGATTCATGGTATTCAGGGCTCGAGTTGAATGGTGGCGCCGGCGGCTTCCAATTTTTGCAGAAGGTCGGCAGGGAGTTGTCGTGTGCGGTAATGCAGGGGGCGTAGGGTGGCTTTTGCGCCGTACTTCAGCAACAGCTGCACATGGTCGGCTGCCTGCAGCATGCATGAGCGATAAAGGGCTGCTCCGTTTTCCACATCCGGGTCTGCTCCGGCTGCAAGCAGAGCCTCCATAATTTCGGTAGCATGCGGAATGCGTCCCAACACGCCTTCATCCAGCACCTTGGAGAGAGCGTAGTTGCCATGTATATCCTGCGCATTGGGGGTGACACCGGCGGCCAACAGACGGCGCACTTTGTCCACCTGCCCGGCGCCACAGGCATGCACCAGCTCCCGCTCGGGCGTAGAGGTAAGGCCATAGGTACGCAGCACCTCCGGGAGATTTCCATTCCATTTGACAGCTAAGGCACGATCCAACGCATTGTGTCCGGCCTTGTTGCGGGCTTTCATATCTGCCCCGGCGGCGGCCAGCATGCGAGTGATTTCTGCTATGTACGCAGGATGAAGTTCCTCCCCACCGCTTGCAATACCCATCAGCCCCAACAGCGGGGTATTCCCCTCGTTATCGCGGGCGTGCACGTCCGCCCCGGCTCGCAACAGCAAGGAAGCTTTAGGTGGGTAAGTCACATAGAAAAGAGGCGTGCGCCCGGCGGCATCGCGTGCATTAACATCCGCACCTGCGGCAATGAGGCGGGCGGATTCCTCGCTCCATGCATTATGCAACGGGGTAATACCCTCCGCAAATCGCTCCGCAGAGGCCGACAGAGTGAAAACAAGGCTCAATATCAGCACTGTTTTCATTTTTGTGTAGCTTGGGTGAGTTTTTTCAGTTCCTCGGCCGCGAGGGTATAGTTCTGCTTGCGAGCATGCTCCAGCGGAGTGAGCCCCTCGGCATTTCGGCGGTCGAGGTCGGCACCACATTCTACCAGTACGCGCACCATAGCCGGCACAAAAGTATCGTGTAGCGGGTAAAAGTTCGGGCGGTTAACATTTGCGCCCATGGCCACGGCGCGTTTGACAGCTAGTGGGTAATCCAGTTGTACAGCCAAGGTGAGCGCCATATCCGCATCCGGCTTCCGCAAAGCGAGCAGCCCGGGGTGCGGATTCTCACTCAGCAAAGCCCACTCCGGCGCTAAACCCGGCAAAACACCGCGCGCCAACAGATAATCCACCACGGCATGCTGCCCGCACAGTGCAGCCGCATACAGAGCGCTTCGGTATTCAGCCGCTCCGGCATTCAGCAGAAGGCGTACACACTCCGCATGGCCATTTGCCGCCGCATATTCTATAGCTGTGCGACCATGGATATCCGCCACCTCCAAATCTGCTCCGCGAGCCAGCAGGGCACGCACCAAATCCGCCTTGCCGGCAGCCGCTGCGTGCTTGAGCGCTGGTGCCAGATAATACCTTCCCTTGGCCGGGCCGGGGTCGAACTCAGAAGCCCGGCAGTACACGGGGCCGGCATAGCGATTCACATCTTCCTGCGGCAGTGAGAGGAAGAATGCGACATCCCCCCGCTCTACAGCCTGCTGTACCCGCTCGGCAAAAGCCTCGAAATCTTCTATGCGAGGGGCAGCTTGCTGCCCGATGGGTACAGAGAGCGCTTGCGTATCCGCCCCGGCGGCTCGAAGCAGCTCGGCAATTTCCTGCTGCCCGGCTCGCTCCGCCACTTGCAAGGGGGTATGCCCCCCGGTAATACGACGGTCTATCGCAAAAAAGCATCGGCTCTCCAGCATAGCGCGCAGCCCGGCAGAGTCATCTCCCTTCAGTATATTATCCATCGCAGACCAATCGGAGGTCATGTGCGGAAGCAAAATGGCAGCAGACGCGGTATCCCCGGCTTGCCGAGCGTACTGAAGCGGCGTATGATGGTACTTATAGTGGCTGCGGGCATCGGCATTGGCGCCGAGTTGAATGAGAGCGGCAGTCATTGCCGGGCCGCAATTTCCACGCAGAGCCACAACAAGTGGGCTTTCCCAGGGTGAATCGACTGCCGGTTCACGGTATGGGAGGAGGAAAAGCAAATCCGGATTGCCGCTGAGCACGGCACCGTAGAGCATGGGATACAGCGCCGCATCATCGGTAGGAACAATGGCTCCCTGACGCAACAGACGACGCACCAATTCGGCATCACCTCTGCGAACGGCACGAAGCAAGGGTGTTTCGCCATATTCATTCGGAGAGTTCACGTCCGAGCCCTGCTGCTCCGTGGCGCTGAAAAGGGTGCGCACTTTTTCATTTTGGCTCATTTCCACAACAGAAAGCCCTTCACGGTTGCGCCGAGCAGGGTCGGCTCCCGCACGCAAAAGGAGGTCTGTCACTAGCCATTCACGGTCGAGGTCTTCGGTATTCCCCGTGGCCGCGAGCATAAGCGGCGTGTTACCATCGGAATCGATGGCGTTGGGATTTGCACCGGCGGATAATAGCACACGAACGGCTTCGACTTGTGCACGGAGAGCTGCCGTATGCAGGGAGGTGCGCCAATTGTTAGCGTGGTGATTATATGCATTCCACCGGGTATCGTCGGGGTTTGTCTTTTGCTCCAGCAACCATGCAATGGTGTGCACGGCATTGTGAGCAGCGGCATACTGCATCATGGCAGCGCGTTTCTGCGCATCCGTATACTTTTGACGGTGACGTTCAGAACGAGGGCAAAGAGTAGAGGCGTACTCAGCCAGGCGCTGTACCTCCGGCAAATTATCATCGGCTATCGCCCGGCGCAGCGCTTGCTCATTGGTGGATTGTGATTGTTTGGCAACCGGAGCCGGGGGCTCAGCTGCACTTATTACGGGCAAACACAGAATGCTCCCCAGTAGCAGGATTCGGGTTGTTGGTATCATGGTCAGAATGTTTGAACAGAGTGGCGAGCACCATAACGGCGCAAAAGACGTAATGAAGCGGAAGATAACTCGTCGGCTGCCGCATAGTGCGTAGCCGCATCCAGAATGAAGCGGCCGCTATGCGGTGCCGGCGTGTTGGGATTAGCACCGGCAGCCAAGAGCAGACGCATACATTCGGCCGCGTGCGGTTTGAGATTGATGCATGGCATAGTGGCCCACAATGCAGTTTCACCCTCAGCACTCACGGCATTCGGACTGACGCCCTGAGCCATAAGGCGGCGCACTCGGGACGCATCATTGTGCCGAGCATACCACACGAGCTCGTATTCCGGTTTGGTGGGTCGAAGGCCGGCTGCCCGCAGAATCTCTACGAGATTAGCGTTGTCATACCGGCAGAGCGCAAGGTCTAGGGCGTTGTGTCCCTGCGGAGTAAGCGCATGAACATCAGCCCCGGCGGACAACAGCAAACGGAGTGCTTCCTCTGCATCCGCGTAGTCAGCTTGGTCCTCGTGGTAATCACACCCGATACCATGAGTATTGTGCAGCGGCGTGCGCCCATTGTCGTCGCGGGAATTTGCATCGGCGCCATTGGCAAGCAGCTCCTTAGCCAGAGTCGGATTCCACTCGCTATACTTAAAAGCTACAGCCTCGTGCAACAACGCATCCTTCCCCGGGCAGCATGCTGCCAGAAGCAAAAAGACAGGTAAGAAAAGGCGTTGTTTCATTGGTGCTATAACAGAGATACGCAGCAAATAGCACGATACTTTCAGAAAAAATACACCCTGTCACATTTTTCTGCGCCAGGGTGCGAATAACATCAGGTGACGAGCGGCCTATCAGGCCTTGGTCTCATCGGAGGTAGAAGTTGCAGCAGGCGCCTCGGGTGCAGCTTTGCCCAGATAGGAGGGAAGCTCCACTCCCAGGCTACCGGCCAGCTCATGCAGCGGCAGAGTCCCGGTAACGAGGTTCTGAACAAAACCGCCAACGCT
Organism: Akkermansia sp.; assembly: GCA_030535795.1. Classification (GTDB taxonomy): domain Bacteria; phylum Verrucomicrobiota; class Verrucomicrobiia; order Verrucomicrobiales; family Akkermansiaceae; genus Akkermansia. The sequence continues at coordinate 7,725 of JAUNRE010000022.1, read as the reverse complement.
GCCGGATTTGTCGTTGCCACCGCCCATCACCACGACCTTGTCGAAGCTCAAGCCGCGGACGGCACTGGCCTGCGTCTCCACAATCTGCGGCAGCTGCTCGGTGACAAGCAGGCCGGAGGCGCTGCGGGCATCGCCGGCGGCAGCGATAATCTGACGGAAACCGGTTGCTTTAGCTTCCAGCGCAGCCTGAATGGCAGCAGCCTGACCACGACCCACCAGCTCAAGGCCTTCACCCTCGGCCTTCTTTTTGAGCAGAAGAGCCTCGGCCTCACCTTTGGCGAGTTCGAGAGCGGCATCACCCTCGGCCTTGTTCGCAATGATAAGAGCCTGAGCCTTACCTTCCTGCTCCTTCACGAGCACGGCGGCTACGGCTTCGGCCGCGATTTCCTTCTTTCGTTTCTGGATTTCTGCGGCCACGAGTTCGTTGGCAGTCTGGGTGGCACGCTCGAGTTCGGCACGCTTCATTTCGGCCTCACGATTGGCGATGTAGCCGGCCTCCTCAGCCTTGGCGGCCTGTTCCTTCTCAGCCACCACGGCAATACGGTGAGCCTCGGCCTGACGCACTTTGAGGCGAGCGTTGGAATCTGCAACCTTCATCTGTGCCTCGTTGTTACCTTCCACAGCTGCGGCATTGGCCATAGCCACTTGAACAGTCTGGTCGCGAAGAGCCTCGGCCTTACCTATTTCACCACGGCGTGTTTCCTCTGCCACCTTAATCATAGCATCGTTGATAGCGCGGGCAGCGGCCTCCTGACCAAGAGCAGCGATGTAGCCGGAGGCATCGCGAATATCGGTAATGTTGGCATTGATGAGGTAAAGCCCCACCTTGTGCAGCTCCACGTCAACGCCACCAGTAATGCCCTTGATGAGTTTTTCGCGATCGGCATTGATTTCCTCGATGGTAAGAGAGGCAATAACCACGCGCATCTGGCCCATGATGATTTCGGAGGCAAGGTCGCGGATGTCCTGACGCGTGCGACCAAGAAGACGGCTGGCGGCATTCTGCATAATTTCCGGCTGAGTGCTGATGCCAACAATGAATGAGGAAGGCACGTCAACACGGATATTCTGGCTGGAAAGAGCGCCTTTAAGCGGGACATCGATGTTGAGCGGATTCAGATCCATGAAGGAATAGCTCTGAATGAGCGGCAGTACGAAAGTGGCACCACCATGAATGCACTTAGCCGAACGACCGGCGCCTACATTACCGTAAACGATAAGGATTTTGTCGGATGGGCATTTCTTGTAGCGAGTGAGCAATAGGCCCACGACGCCCATGATGAATACCACGAAAATAATCACAACCATAATCTGCCCGAAAGAACCGGAGTCAGAAGAGGCTCGTGCGAGTATGTTGCTGATTTCTGTTATCATGATTCTAGGATATTGTTATTTTTGAGAAGATGTTACGGCTCCCACGGGACGGACGGTAAGTTGGTAAGTTGTGGCGGCAACGACTTCGATGCGAGTCTGGGCAGGCAGCGGAGTGTCGCCATCCTGCACGGCTGCCATGGTGATAAACTGGCTCGGATGGCTCACCTGCACCTGCCCGCCGGGCTCACCTTTCGGGGGTATGGTGACATAGACGGTTCCGGTCATCCCCACAAGGCTCTCATATTTCAGCGAGCCATCGGATTTCAGGCTGTAGATGGCTTTCATGATGCCGGCGATGACAAAGAACATAATGATGCCGACCAGCATACCAACAAAAATACCTAGGCCGACACCTGCGCCACCGGATACGGCCAGATACCCGCCCCAACCGAAACCGAGGATAAATCCCATGACGGCCTGGAGCGAAAACGCCCCCATGTCACCATCAACGGAACCGGTATCCAAGTCACCGCCTCCGATGTCGGCGATAAAGGCCACAACGAACATGATGGCAGATATGAGGGTTCCTATCCAAGCAATTGCACAGAAAATACCGCGAGGGGAACTGAAGTCAGGCAAAAGCGCCGCAGCGTCCAAGAGGCGGGTTATCCATTCGTAAGCGGTAATGAGGGTTTCCATGTCGTAGTGTTTTATTGCACCTATACTACACTGTGCAGCTTGCGGCGTCAAACAGAAAGTGTGTAACACGCCAATTTTTGTTGTATTTTTTCTTTCTGTGTGAAATTTGGCTTGCAAAGTACGTTAAACATGCTATTATACCGCCACCTCTTAGGTCGATTTGCCGCAGCCACGAAAAAATCAACCAACACACAAGAGACTAATACGACAATGAGCGAAATCAACGTCAACGACTTCAAACTCAACGAGAAGGACACCGGCTCCACCGGTTTCCAGGTAGCTGTGCTCACCAAGCGCATCGCCCACCTTACTCAGCACCTTGCCTCCAACAAGCACGACCACGCTTCTCGCCGAGGCCTACTGATGATGGTGGCTCGCCGCCGTAAGCTTCTGGACTACGCCAAGCGCGTAGACAACGAGCTTTACAAGAGCCTGCTGGCTCGTCTGGGTCTCCGCCACTAATCCAACGTGGCAGACTGAAGAAGTCAACCCCGCAAACAATTCACATAAAAGCCGCAGAGAGGTCGAACTCTGCGGCTTTTATGTATAATGAAACAACTAACCCGATGCGCTACTCTCTTGCCAAAGCCCCCTCGGGATGCTCTACCAGCGCATTCCCCTGATGCATCATGGGCACGTATTGATTCCCCGAGAACAACGGCTTTATCAGACCTTCTCGACGTGCTAGGACATAAGTAGCTTTCATGATGGCAACTTGGAAAAATATACCGAACAAGCCTTCAAAGGAACCAGCAGAAATATAAAACAAGAAGAAGGAAGCAATAACGGGCACTAGATAAAAATATAGGTACTCACGCCCAGGAATCCTCCGCAATGCAGCACAAAGGCGTAATGTATAATACGAAACAATTAAACTCCACAATACCACAATAGCGAGTCCTACTCCACCCGTTCGATGAAGAGCCGTAATGGGGCCACTGTGCCACATGCCTTCATCGGCTAAATCCCGATTAGAACCTATCGCAACACCTCGATTAAAACTCGATATATTTCTCCTATGCCTTGCAGCACTCATACCAAACCCATCACCCCACACATAATCCTTGATGTACCCCATAGATGGAGTGAGAGCCCATTTCCACATTTCCACGCGCCACTCAATGGAGCCTTTTGCATCTCTCGCTGCGTGATTGTCTTTGAATTCAACTCCAGGAACAGCAGAAAGCACACGTTTTACACCATAAGGCAACTCCTCTAACAGGTATTCAGATGACAAATACAATAGAGCACCATATGCAGTCAGGCACATCATTATAAAAACAACAAATCGCTTATGTAACCACTGTAACACAGTAGTTATCACAGCTGCATTCAACAGAGACGAACGGAAACCAGAAATAGCCATTCCGGCCAGCGATACAAGTACTAACAACAACTTCCAAGGAGAAAGAACAATCCCTAAAAGAGAATACTTACATACAAGAAAAACATAAAGAGATGACGACACTCCCATAAACGCGCTAAAGCGTCCTCCCGAGATTGCCTCGCCCATCGTTTCTCCTTCGGCTTCGTTTACACCACCGCCCAGCAAATAAATTTTTACTGCACCCAGCAAGGCTAATGGGAGTACCAGCCAGACGAGGATTTTGAGAGTTTTAATGAGCGTTTGGAGCTTTATGGGTACGATGCTGATAAATATATATACCAGAGTTCCGGCAACTGCCCATACGTAAGGTTTACCACCCATCATCACATCACCTTCGGCGAGCAGGTCGTCGACCAAAACATTGAGATACACCGGGTGTCTTATCCAGGTTGTCATGAAATATACAACGAAGACACCGGTAATCACATCCAAAGGAGCCAAACCATACCATGTGATCTTCACCTGTCCCAGCACATACATAATGAACCAGTAGAAGAGCAAAACCGCTGATAAGGCATAAGCAACCGGGAAGTTTTGAAATAAAGATATCCCCAGCAATGGCGTCAAAATTGCTGCAGCATATACCAGCCACCAGCAATTTTTCCCCAGATAAACCAATACAAACAAGCCCACCAAGATACCAATCGGCATCAGAGCCTGTTTAGCGCCATCCGCAGCCAGAGAGCCCGCGACAAAGGCCAAAGCGGCCAACAAAATGATGGCTACAATGGTCTTAAAGAGATTTCCTCCCATGGCTGCGGATTAGCAATATATAAGTTAGAGCGCAGAGGGGATTTCCTTACCAAGCTCTGAGGCCTTGCGTCCCTTGCCATCACCGGCAATACGCTCAAGCACCACATCTCGGTATCCCATGCCGCCGGGAATCATCGGCAGCACATGAACATCATGCGGAACCATGACATCCAACACATAAGCCTCCTTGGATTCAAGCATGCGCTTAATAGCCGGAGCAAGTTCTTCAGGCTCCACCACTCGCTCGCATTTGATACCAAAGCCGGCGCACAGCACGGGATAATTCGGATAAAGCACCTCCGGCGTATGGTGAGTAGGATCGTATGCCTGAGATGCATCAGCCAAGAATGTATTTGCTCGGTGCGAGTCATACTTCAAGTCCTCCCACTGAACTACCATACCCAAGTGCTGATTATCCAGAATGATGGTCTTTATGGGCATATGCTCCGTCCGAATCGTTCCCAGTTCCTGCACATTCATCAGGAAAGAACCATCACCGTCAATGTTAATCACCGGCAGCTCAGGATATGCCACATGGGCGCCCATCGCAGCAGGCAAGCCATAGCCCATCGAGCCCAATCCACCGGAAGTAGACAAACGACGCGGCTTGCTGAAACGATAGAACTGAGCAGCAAACATCTGGTGCTGCCCCACCCCCGTGCAAATGATAGCATCCTTGCCCTCCATCTGACGATACAGCTCCTCGATTACAGACTGCGGAGCAATCTCATGCTCACGCGTCTCATAGCAAAGTGGATAATCCTTCTTCCACTGTTCAATGATACCAAACCACTCAGGGCGATTCTCAACGGAGTACTGCTTAGGAGTTATGCACAAAGCCTCCAGTTTTCCATTAAGATAACGCAGCGCTGCCCCGGCGTCAGCGCGAATTGCCAATTCCACCTTCTTATTCTTATTGAGCTCAGCAGCATCATAATCAATATGAATAATACGGGCATGCTCACAGAACGTCTTAACTGCGCCTGTCACACGGTCATCAAAACGGGCACCAATCGCAAGCACCACATCGGCCTCATTCACGGTGTTATTGGCATATACGGCACCATGCATACCCAGCCAACGTACAGAGAGCGGATGATCTTCAGGCATGGCACCAATACCCATCAGGGTGGTTGCCACAGGAATCTGAAGACGCTCAGCAAACTCCTTCAACAACTCGCCGGCCTCGGCCATCACCACACCACCACCGGCATATATTGCAGGACGCTTAGCGCCCATAAGAAGCGGCAATACAGCATCGAGCTTGTCGGCAGGCAGCGGCAGCTCGGGCTTGTACCCGGGCAAATCCATCGGGGCATCAAAATCAGGCTCAAACACCCCCTCCTGGAAATTCTTGGGAATATCAATTACAACGGGACCGGGGCGCCCGGTTCGAGCAATATAGAAAGCCTCCTTAATGATGCGGGGGATATCTTCCAACTTGGTAACCAGATAGCTATGCTTCACAATGGGAGCAGTCATCCCGAACACGTCAGTTTCCTGGAAAGCGGAACTACCGATAAGACCGCTACCTACCTGAGCAGTAATGGCCACCATGGGAATGGAATCCAAAAAGGCATCGGCAATCGGAGTAATCATGTTTGTCGCACCGGGGCCGGAAGTAGACATGCACACACCGACCTTACCGGTAACACGCCCATACCCCTCAGCGGCAAAGGCGCCACCCTGCTCATGTCGCGGCAGGATGGTGCGAATCGAAGGCTCATGACTAAGAGCCTGATGCATCGGCATACTAGCACCACCGGGGTACGCAAATACTACGTCGACCCCCTCTCGTACTAGGCTCTGGACAAGGGCCTCAGCCCCGTTCATTTTCTTGCGGGCGGACTGTGTAACTGTATGGGAATCGCTCATAGCTCGAATAGATTTCAGGTTGTGATTATGGGAACCGGTGTTCTTTAACCCCGGCACAACGGCATTCTAGCAAAAAAGATGCTGCATGAAAAGTTTTTTTTCATGCAGCACAAAAACAAAAAACGTTTTTTTCTGTCAATCAGTTATTCCTGAGCCGGTACAGCCACAAATGCATCCTCATCACACACCACGGATACCCGACCGCCAACACCCAACAACAGTGTCAGCTCATTCAAATCCTTCCTATCCATGCGCATTACGCAGCCCCGGCCACGAGTTTCCGAGGCAAGAGCCATACCATTAGCTAACTGCATACCTCTATCACTACCCAAAAACTGCGTAGAGCGCTTGGGAACAGGCGTTGTATTCACATACCCGTCGCGACTCAACACCTCCGTTTCCGTATTACCCTTCCCGTTGAAATTTTCCACGGATAATATATTGTACGCCGCAACAAGCACCTTACCATCCCAGACGGTAAGCTCGCGCTGCAACGGATGAATCTCCATGCGCAAATCCATTGGAACCACCACAAGTTCCTGTCCTGCCTTAAGATTCGAGGGCTCCACCATGCCATTAAGCAGCATGATAACATCTGTCGGACACGCGCGAGACGCAGCGATCCTGGCCAACGTCTCACCTCGCTTCACGCGGTGTACCGCGGCCCGCGGATGGCTCCGCGACAAATATCGGCGCACATTAATCGAGCCTGTTATCTGTCGTGCCTCCCTTCCGGCAATCCCCTTTTCCTGCACAAAAGGCTGCAACACAGACACGGCGTCCTCAAGCTTCTGCTCGGCCACCAACAGCCGAGCCTGTTCCAACTCAGCCGGACGCTGCGGCCAGAGAGAAAAACCATCCTCTTCCGTAGCACACACCAACGCCAGGCTAGATAAGACCGCGACGCTTAAAATCGTAGATATTGATGTCATGAGATTGTTGTATCATTTCCAACATAAAACAGAGCAGCGACACCTCCCAGGCATCATCTACCCCCTGCACCACAGCTCTGAAGCTGTCACCCGAATGCAAAGCTTCCTTCACCACTCGATCCGCCACCTCGTTCATATTTTCGTGGAGATACTCCACATGCACCTCTGAGCGAGCGAACCGGAAGCCGTACTTCAGCAACGCCTGCATCGGCGCGCCTTGCTCGGCCATCCATTCCATAAAACGCCGAGCTTCTGCGCCAAAGCCATCCATTTCCACCCCCATCATATCAGCCGGCCGCAAAATACGAGGACGGTTTGCCTCCACCCACCCGCTGCGAATCCGACAATGCCCGACAGCGTCCATCGGTTCCGTAAGAAGCAGGAAATTGAATCGAGTATCGCCAAAGGTGTCGATACGCCTATCCGGCACATACAGAACCTTAGTATTCTGCATGGCATAAGCGACTGACGAATCATTCACCATGGCGTATTGAAAATGGAAAAGGGCGGCTCCACCAACAAAGGAGGAACCGCCGTCTGGAAAAGGTTAAACGCTATGCTATCAGGCCTGATGAGCCTTGATGTAAGCAACAACGTCAGCCACAGACTTGAGCTTCTCGGCGTCCTCATCAGGAACCTCGACGGAGAACTTCTCCTCGAACGTCATGACGAGCTCTACCGTATCAAGAGAATCTGCACCGAGATCCTCGATGAACTTAGCGTCGGTGGTTACCTTCTCGGGGTCAACGCCGAGCTGCTCGACGA
>JAUNRE010000100.1:2767-7445 GCA_030535795.1 Akkermansia sp. | reverse complement strand
AAAACACCAATTTAGCTATCATCATGGGTCTAAGCCTCCAATTGTTCCAACGCGTGTAATCTTCCCTTATCCGCTCAAAAATGCCGCAATCGGCATTCCTTCGCCCCGTTTCCGTGTCATAATAAGGCAAAAAAGCGTCATCTTTCCCTCATTTTTCATAAAATTTGCAAAAAAATGCACAAAAAAATCATTTTTTAAACATTTTTAACGAAATTTGCTTGACATTACTCGAACTTTTATCTACAATGTGCTCACCGAAACCTAGAGTCGACTCTATCTTCTCTCGATAAGGAAGACTCGAAAGGGGTCGGAATCAGAAACAACTCACTACACAAACAACCACAACACACGTATTATGAAATTCCGTTACGCACTGCTTGCAGCCGCCATGGTAATGCCCGCTTTCGCCGGCACCACAACTGTTACTGCCCCTGCTGAACCCGCCCAGAAGAAACTCTCGGGTCTTATTTCTTTCGGCTATGAAACCAACTACACAGGTCGTGGCTATGTTGTGTCCCACACCGTAGCACAGGGCGACAGTGTGCTCAACAGCGCCCTCAAGCTTCACTACGACATCGGCGAGACCGGTTGCTGGACACTCAACAGCACCATCGCTTACATCATCCCCGTTTCCGGCCACACCCTCTACGGCGAGCCGAAACTCGGCGGTAACAACATTGTTGCGCTTCACCCGCTGTATGGCCCGATTACCGGCGCCCAGGCAGGTGCCATGGGGCAGACCATCGGCTACAAGAACATCGAGAACCAGTTTACTGTTATCACCGACCTCAAGTACACCTCCCCGACAGAGAAGTGGAACGTAGCATTCGGTCACAACTTCACCCATGGTGGTCTGCTGGGCGTGATGAACAAGCACTTCCGCAAGCGCAGCTTCTCCAATGTGAACGAGTTCTTCATTGCTCCCGAGTGGACACCCTACAAGTGGCTGAGCCTCGGTATGAAGACCAGCTACTCCTTCCAGGGTATGGAGGGCGGCTGGTGGTTCGAGCCGTATGTAACCGTGAAGGCTCCCATCATCGGTACACCTGATGATCTGACTCTGCTGGGCACCGCCACCATCGGTATGAGCGCCACCCACGGGTACTTTAAGGACTCCGACCACGCCTGCGCCAACGGCACCCAAGCAGTATGGCTGAAGATTTCCACCCCCTGGTTCGTGACCAAGAACTTCATCGTAACACCCTCCATCAGCTTCAACTGGCTGGGTAACGGCGGTATAAAGGCTAACAAGGGTTCCCAGGCTGCAGCAGCCACGGGTTACGCCGGCAACGTGCCCTTCCGCAACTTCGGTGTAGTAGCCGGCATCAGCGCCACCTACACATTCTGATAAAAAATCCGATTTTTATCTGGTAAAGCAGAAAAGAGCTGCTATAATAAGGCTAAGCTCCTATCTGCATTAAGACAGGAGCCGCTCACCCGACGAGGGTCGGGCGGCTCGGTCTTTTCGCAAAGCTACAACTTACATACCACCACAAAGCAATCTTCACAACTTATGGCTGAACTCATCGTACACGGTAAAGAGAATATCGTCAGGCCGGGCTTCTACATGCCCAACCGCATCAGCATTGAAGCAGGGCGCACCCTGCACAAGCTGCTGGACGGCAAGGTGTGCTACCTGGTAGATCCCACCTACCCGCCCGCACCCGAAATCATGTCTTTCCTGAAGAAGAAAGAGGTAGAGATCGAATACTTCGACTTCCGCAGCACCACCTCGCGCGCCGTGCGAGAGCAGATTCTTGCCAAGTTCAGCCAGGGCACCAGCGTTGTGTTCCTGCCCGGTCAGGTGGCAAAGCACCGCGGCACCTACTCCGATGTGCCCTCCCCCTTCCTGCGCCACGTCGGCAGCCTACACATCTCTCCCGTGCCGCTGTACCTGGGCTACTACGGCACCACCGTGGGCAACCTGTACCGCGAAGTACCCGAGGAGGGCTGCCACGAGGAGTTCTGCATCCTGCCGCAGCTGGCTCCCGGTCCGCAGACCGGCGAGCGCCTCATGAAAGCCTGGTTGGACACCAGCGCCGCCATCTTTGCCGCACAGCCGCTGCTGAGCGGCTCACTCGCCACCCAGCTGGTACGCGGTATCAAGGCTCACCCCACCACGGAAATCATCGATGGCATGACCGGCAACACCCTGCCTTTCTTCAAGGCGCTGGGCGTGTCCATGACGGTAGCCAAGATGCTGCGCAAGCGAGATGACAAGCGCATCGGCGTCATTCTGCCCCCGGGTCCGGGCGGTGTGATTGCCACGCTGAGCTGCCTGCTGGCCGGCATCACCCCCGTGCTCATCAACTACGCCTCCTCGCGTGCCGCTTTCGAGAGCACCGTGAGACAGGCCGGCCTCAAGACTTTCATCACGGCTCGCAAGTTCATGCAGAAGCTCGACACCTTCCCCTGGCCGCCTGAGGATCAGCTCATTCTGGTGGAAGACCTGCTCAAGAGCCTCTCCAAGCCTGCCCTGATTGCCAACGTGCTGCTGGCCAAGGCCGGCCCCGCCTCGGTCATCTGCAAGATGTTCAACACCGATGCCCGCAAGGATACGGATGAAGCCGTCATGCTCTTCACCTCCGGTTCCAGCGGCGAGCCCAAGGGCGTAGCGCTGACGCACCGCATGATTCTGGCCAACACGACGCAGTGCGCCTGCCGTCTCGATATGAACGGATTGCGCATCCTCGGCAGCCTACCCATCTTCCACAGCTTCGGCATGACCGTCGCCATGATGCTGCCGCTGCTCACCGGCTGCCCCATCTGCGCCTACCCGAACCCGACCGATGCCCGCACCATCAACGAGCTTATCATGAAGTACAAGCTCACACTGGTCGTAGCCACCCCCACCTTCGCCCGCGCCTACCTGCGCCGCGCCGACAAGGAGACTTACAAGAGCGTGCGCTACTTCGTGCTGGGTGCCGAAAAACTGCAACCCGACCTGGAGAAAGAGCTGCGCGAAAAGTGCGACGTCAAGCCGCTGGAGGGCTATGGCCTCACCGAAACCTCGCCGGTTATCTCGGCCAACATGCCCGATGTGCCGCTGCTGCCCGACTCCAAGTTCTTCGTGCCGGGTACTGTGGCTCGCAGTGTGGGTGCCCCGCTGCCCGGTATTGCCGTGCGTATTACCGATGTGGATGACGACACCAAGGAGCTGCCCCTTTCCGAACGCGGTATGATCTGGTTCAAGGGTGCCAACGTCTTCAGTGGCTATGTCGGCAAGCCCGAGCTCAACAAGGACATCTTCTGGAATGGCTGGTTCAAGACCGGCGATATCGGCCAGATGGACCTTAACGGCTTCCTGACTCTGGGCGGCCGTCTCTCCCGCTTCTCCAAGATTGGCGGCGAGATGGTACCGCACGAAGGCGTAGAGCTTGCGCTCTGCAACGGATTCCAGCTTAATGCTGAGGACGGCGTGAAGATTGCCATCACCGGCGTGAGCGATGCGCAGAAGGGCGAGGCTCTCGTTCTGCTCTCCGCCCTGCCGCAGCACCAGCGCACCTCGGAGGAGAAGGAGATTCTCACCACCATCCGCACCATGCTGGCCGAGATGGAGATGCCGACCCTGTGGGCACCCAAGTACCTGGTACCCGTGGAAAGCATCCCGGTGCTCGCCACCGGCAAGCTCGACCTGCGCGGCTGCAAGCTGCTGGCCGAAGAAGCCCTGGGTGACATTAAGTAATTTCGGATAACAAGTTACTCATCGCCGATTTAACATCAGCCGCGGTGCCGTAAGGCGCCGCGGCTTCTTCTTCATCCTTGCTTTCGGCGAAAGAATATGTTATATTTCCTGCGTCAGCATGTGCGCACGCTATAAATCCGGTTCCGGCAGCACCCCGTCCCCCAGGGCTCAGGGCGCAGGGGCGGCGTACACCCAGGCGGCGCCGCGCCGCCGCGTGCAACCCACCGGCTACGAAGAGGACAACTACTTGCCGCCGGAGGAAACCCCGCCTGCGCCCGGTGCCGATTATCCGCGCACCGCGCCTCGACCCCAACCGGAACCCCGCCGCCGCACCCATGCACCGGCTCCGCTGCCGGGATACATGGAAATGGACGACCCGCTGCAAACACCCCCGGGGCCGGATGGCCGCCGCATCCTGCACTGCGACACCCCCGACCCCGAGAGCGCTTTCGGCACCCCCGGCCCCCGCCGCGAATACCGCAAACACGCCCCCGCACAGCCCGATGATGACACCCCCAGCCCGTGGGAGGAGCTGAAATCCCCCCCGCGCAAAGGCACCTCCCTCTGGCACGCCATCAGCCTGTGGGTATTCTTCCCCTTCCGCATGATAGCGTTCCTCACCCGCAAACTCCCCGGCGTGGTGAAGTGGCTGCTGCGTTTTCTGATAAGCGGCGCCTTTGTGGGCACAATACTGACCTCATTCCTGGTGCTCTTCTACGCCATCAAATCCGGCCGATACGACCTGACACAAGTCATGCGCATGCCGGAACGCACCATCGTGCACGACCGCAAAGGAGCCGAAATCGGCACCCTGCACGGCGAAAACCGCCGCAGCATCGATAATCTGGAGAAAGAAGTGCCGCAGTATTTCATCGATGCGCTCATCATGCAGGAAGACCGCTCCTTCCGCACACACGGCGGCATCGACCCGCGCAGCATGCCAAAAACACCTACAACCACCGCATGCGCAACTTCGATGCCAAGTTCACCGAA
>JAUNRE010000100.1:0-2667 GCA_030535795.1 Akkermansia sp. | reverse complement strand
TGCCAAAAACACCTACAACCACCGCATGCGCAACTTCGATGCCAAGTTCACCGAAATGGCGTTGGCACGCCGCATCGAGGCCACCTACGACAAGGATACCATCCTGCGCTGCTACATCAACCGCGTCTTCTGGGGCCACACCTTCCTGGGGCTGAAACAGGCCGCCTACGGCTATTTCAACAAAGAGCCGCGCGACCTCACCATCGGCGAAGCCGCTATGCTGGCCGGTATCGTCTGCAACCCCAATGAGTTCTCGCCCTACCGCAGCCTTTCCTCGGCCACCATCCAGCGCAACAAAGTGCTCAAGCTGCTGGTGGAGCACGACAAGATTACCCGCAAGCAATACGAGGCAGCCCTGGCCGAAAAGATTGTCACCAACAAGCCCGAACGCCGGGGTATCGACAACTATGCGCTCGACCTTATCCGCAGCGAGGTGGACCACATCCTCGAAATGCTCGACACACGCGAGGAGCGCCTGAAAGAGGAAACCATGTACGCCGGAGGCCTCATCATCCGCACCACGCTCGATGTCGACCTGCAATCCGCCGTGATGAAGGAGCTCGACAGCCGCCTTGTCAGCATGCTCGAAAAACGCCGCGGCTACAAACACCAGACCCGCGCCCAGTACCAGGCCCTGGTGAAACAGCTCGAACCCGGTGCTGTGCGCCCGACACCGCGCTATGTGCAGGCGGCATGCGTCATGATTGACAATGCCACAGGGGCGCTGCTCTCCGTGGTGGGCGGCCGCGACAGCACGGAATCCCCGCTCAACCGCGCCCTCCAGAGCCGCCGCCAGGTGGGTTCCCTGTTCAAGCCCATCGTCTACTCCACCTACTTTGAACGCGGCGGCAGCCCCCGCAGCATGATTTCCGACGACCGCCTGCAACCCGGCGAAATCCCCAACGCCAAGCGCTGGAGCCCCCGCAACTCCGACGGCCGCTTCACCGGCAACCACCCCGCCGGCTGGGGCCTGCTCAAGAGCCGCAACACCATGTCCGTGCGCGTCGGCGCCCGCGCAGGCCTGCAAAACGTCATCAACACCGCTCTCATGAGCGGCTTCCCCCAGCCCCCGCGCAACCCCGGCCCCACCATTTACCTGGGCACCTGGGAAGCCTCGCCCCTGGAGGTAGCCGGCGCCTACACCGCCTTTGCCAACGGCGGCGTACGCCCCACCCCCTACATCATCCAGAGCATTACCGACTCCTCCGGACGCCTCATCTGGCACAACCCGAATGCCGCACGCCGCGTCTACAGCCAGCGCACGGCCAATGCCACCGCCGACATCCTGCAACAAATCACCAAGCCCGGCGGCACGGCCGGCAGCATGCAGCGCCTGGGCTTCAAAGCCCCCTGCGGCGGTAAGACCGGCACCACCAATGCCTACCGCAACGCCTGGTTCTGCGGCTTCACCTCCGACATCACCGCCGCCGTCTGGGTCGGCTTCGACCGCCCCGTCACCATCGTCGACAAAGGCTACGGCGGCACCCTCGCCCTGCCCATCTGGGTAGGCGCCATGCAGCAGGCGCAGAAACTCGGCTACCACATGGGCGATATACGCCGCACCCCCTCAGGCATGCGCAGCAAGGGCATGCGCCTCTGCCGCGAATCCGGCGCCCTCGCTCACGCCGGCTGCGAATACAAGAACACGGCCTACACCGAAACTATGGCCGATTTTAACAAGCCGCGCGCTTTTTGCACCAAGCACGCCGTACGCCAGGCTCACACCAACGATGATGAACTGGCTGAAGACCCCGACGACTCCGAGCTGCAGGAGGATGACATCGCCGTAGACCCCGACGCCGAAACGCCGCTCTTCACGGACGATGACGTGGCGGAAGAAATCTGAGCCATGCACTCCCCGCCCATGCGCCGCAATCAGGCCCTCGCATCAGCGGCAGGTTCAGGCGCCTCCATCGGTTGCACCACCTCAGCAGGGGGTGCATCTTCGGGAGCCTCCGCCTCAGGCGCAACTTCCTCTGGAGTTACCCCCTCCTCGGGCGCTGTCTGTTCCTCCGCAGCGGGCAACTGCTCGGCCTCCCCAGGCAGAGCATCCCTACTCATCCCCAGTATCAACGGCGCGGGCAACAGCGGTATGAGCACAGCCGCCAGCAAACTGCGCCTCCAACCAAAACGCAACAGAAAACGCCCCAGCAACAGCGGAAGCAGCAGTATCAGAACGACAACCACACTCACTACCACATACTGCCAACCCATCGCCTCCACACCCGGACTCGGCTTCGACAACACCACCACCGGCACCAGCAGAAAAACGCATACCGCCACCAGCGCCGGCGCCAGCAACCTGCGCCACCATGCTACCCCCTTCCCCAAGCCCAACACCATGAACCAAAAGCCCGATACGAGAGAATACAGCAGCGATGAACCTATCCAAGCCACCACCACTGCAGCTAATAAAAGGCTCAAAATAGCCTCGGGATTATGAGCAAATACAGGGGTCATACCTCATCCTAACACATTCCCCGCCATTCCGGCAAGAAAAAAAGAATGGGATAGACAAATACGCGTGGAACAATTGGAGGCTTAGACCCATGATGATAGCTAAATTGATATTTGTCTACATTTACAATCTACAATTTACAATTGACAAAGTTCAAGTTTCGCGAGCTTTCGCTCGGATGTCTTAGCTACGCATACCCGCGGGCAACA
>JAUNRE010000099.1 GCA_030535795.1 Akkermansia sp. | reverse complement strand
GCCACTGCGTGGCTTGCCCTGGGCTATTGTACTTTCGCCCCGCTCAGCGGGGCTTATGAATTCCGCTCACCTTCGGTTCGCCGCACAGCTCTACAAATTGGCGGTTTTCCTAATTATTCCAACGCGTAAAGAATGCTAAAGAATGAACTTTTCTATTGACATATTGCCTATTTGTGATGTATGAATAATGCCGTGTTCGTGGCATGAAAATCTTTCTCAAAATGCTCCTTTGCGCGGCTTTTTGCTGCCCCCTCTCCGCCCGGGCTGAAACTGTTTGGGTGGCCGGCGTTTCGCAGGAAGACGGGTGGTATGATGCCAATAAAGATGTGGCGAACAACTTGTGCTGGGCGGCATCTGCCTCGAATCTGCTGGCGTGGTGGCAGGCTCGCTATCAAATCCCTTCCCATATTCCCAATGGTATTGATGCTATCTGGAATCAATATAAAACTTCTGCTACGATAGATGTAGGTGGCGATACACACGCCGCTATCCAGTGGTGGCTGACCGGTGTATACTTGCCCACCACGAGCGACCGAAATGACGAGCAATATGATAGAACGTTATTTGGCCCCAATGAAACATGCACCAGTACTCTGCCTTCTTTTGAGGGGTATTATTACGAACGGTGTAACTTGAACATGGGCGATGTGTATCATTTTATATGCCCTGAATACAGACCGGCAGGCACAGATGAATATCTTAGCAGCGTGGGGGATTATCTTATGGAACTGGTGGTGCAGGGGTGTGGCGTCGGTCTATCGGTCACAGATGACACTCAAGATGACGACCCGATGGTTCATGCATTGACTTTGTGGGGTATAGAGTATGAGGGGGATATTATTTCTAAACTTTGGTTGACCGATTCGGATGATAATCTGAAAGGTTATCATGCCGATGGCCTTTTTGCGGTGGCGGTCGAACAGTCTGATGGAAAAATGTTTATCAGTACAACGGAAAGTGATTGGTATACAAAGGAGGAAAAGGTGTATATAGACGGAATTTTAGCGATTAACCCCGCCGTAAGTAACGCTTGGGGCTTAGCTCTCATCCCCGAGCCAACAACCGCCACGTTGGGATTATTGGCGCTCGCCGGTCTGGCCGCACGTCGCCGCAGGTGAACTTGCCGGGGCGATGGACGTTGCGAGGCGTTTTGTGGCCGTTTTTTTTGATAAAAATTAATTTCTGCGTTGACTTCTCAGCGCTTGAGGTGTACCATCAGGATGTTGATTGAACAGTTAACCTCTCTCTTTATTACATGAAAAATTCTCTCAAAACTCTCCTCTGTGCCGCATTGTTGTGTGTTCCCGCTGCTCAGGCTGAAATTGTCTGGGCAAAGGGAGTATCGGCTGATGGCGGTTGGTATGATGCGAATAAGTCGGCTGATGATAATAGTGATGACATGATGTGTTATGCTGCATCTGCGGCCAATCTGATAAAATGGTGGCAGGAATCATTGACGGCTGTTCCAAGTGGAACGCATACGGAGTTGAGCGATATATGGGGGGAGTATAAAAAAGCGGCGCAAAATGGAGCCACAATGGGTGGTGATGCCGGCTATGCAATGGCTTGGTGGGTGTCTGGTGTGTACTTACCTACGAGTCAGGAAGAGGCTGATAGATGGTGCTGGCCTCATATAACGCTTAGTAATTCTTCTGAATTGAAGGCGCATGATGGATATTACTATCGGCAATGCAACCTCACGAGTACAGAGGTCAGAGATTTTGTGGGCGTGTATAAAGATAATGATACTGGCTATGTAGTCAGTTCATATACCTTGAACGGTGATTCTATTTCCGGCGGGCTATTTCAAGAAAAATCATTCGGAGCGGTATTGCAAGACGGCTATGGTATATCACTGGGAATTAAGAGCGATACACAAGCTAACTTCGGACACGCCATTACGTTGTGGGGCGCCGAGTACAATGAGGAAGGGAAGTTGGAAAAACTTTGGTTAACGGATTCTGACGACTACAATATAAATTATGGTGGGGACAGATTATTTGATGCAAATGTCACAATTTCGAAGGACGGGAAAGTGTATATTTCTACTGAAAAAGTGACTTGGGTCGATGCAGATAACCCAAATAAGAGTTGGTTTACAACGCAGTATGAAGCTGAAAAAGGGTATTTTGTAGATAGTGTGCATTTGCTTAATCCCAAGGCTTTTTCTGTGCCCGTCCCCGAGCCTGCTACTGCTACGCTGAGCTTGCTGGCGTTGGCGGGGCTGGCGGTGAGGCGGCGCCGCAAGTAACGCGGGGTAGAGTCGGGAGTTTTTTCGGGCAGGGGCTTTTGTGGAGAGCCCCTGCCTGATTTTTTGTGTGTTTGGTGTAAGAAGAAGCCCGGTTCCTGTGGGGGAACCGGGCTTGTTGAAATGCTTGGCGCAGGTGATTAGTTGCGCTCGAAGAGGGCGCGAATCTTGCTGCCCACGATTTCGACGGGGTGCTCGGCGAGGGCGGCACGCTTGGCCAGCAGGTTGGGAGCGCCGGCGGCGGCTTCGGCGAGCCATACGCGGGCGAACTCGCCGCTTTCGATGCGCTTGAGACTCTCCTTCATCTTCTCCTTGACCTCCGGGCCGAGAATCTGCGGGCCGTTGTAGTACTCACCGAACTCAGCGGTGTTGGAGATCACGCCGTTCATGGCCTGGATGCCCTTGTTGTAGATGATGTCCACGATGAGCTTGGCCTCGTGCACGCACTCGAAGTAAGCCATCTCGGCGGGGTAGCCGGCCTCGATGAGGGTCTCGAAGCCATACTTCATGAGGTCCACCAGACCGCCGCAGAGTACGTTCTGCTCGCCGAAGAGGTCCTCGTAGGTTTCCTGCTGCATGGTGCACTCCAGCACGCCGCCGCGGGTAAGGCCCTCGGCCTTGGCCATGGCGAGTGCCACATTCTTGGCGTTGCCGCTGGGGTTCTGGAACACGGCGATGAGGCCGGGGCAGCCGAAGCCCTCCTCGAATACGCGGCGTACCTCGGTGCCCGGTCCCTTGGGGGCTACCATGATGACGTCGACATCTGCCGGGGGCTCGATGGTCTTGAACACGTAGGCAAAGCCGTGGGAGCAACACAGAGTCTTGCCGGCGCAGAGGCCGGGCTTAATCTGGTTGGCGTAGACGGAGCCGTGCATTTCATCGGGCAGGAGGATGTGGATGATGTCGGCCTTCTGAGCGGCCTCGTCCACGGACATGACCTCAAAGCCGTCCTGTACGGCGGCGTCCCAGCTCTTACCGGGGCGAATACCGATGATGACGTGTACGCCGCTGTCGCGCATGCAGAGAGCCTGCGCGCGCCCCTGTGCGCCGTAACCGATAACGGCCACGGTCTTGCCATTCAGAACGCTCACATCGGCGTCCTTGTCGTGAAGAATTTCCATTGTTTTGTTGAGGTTAGGATTGAAACTTCCGCACCCGGCGGGCGGGTGCTCGCCGCTAGGATAGCACCATTTGTTTGAATTGCAAGCATTTAATGCGACATTTTTTTGAGAATGATGGCGTGATTTTGATTGACAAAGGGGAGCGGATGGTGTATTCTGTGCGTCCCCGCTGATGCTGCAATACCAACAACGGAGGGCTGGGGGCAATAGCGCAGCACCTTCCGCACACTCGTGCCTCCTGACATAAGGTTGCACACAACATTAAAACACACAATGATTAACGAACTCGTATCCAAGATGGTTGAGGCTGGCGTACACTATGGGCACCAGACCCGCAAGTGGCACCCCAACATGAAGAAGTACATTCTTACGCAGAAGAATGGCATTCACATCATCAACCTGGAGGAGACTGAAAAGTGCCTGGACAAGGCATGCGCATTCCTGGCTGAGAAGGCTGCCAAGAACAAGAAGATTCTGTTCGTGGGCTGCAAGCGTCAGGCTCAGGAGGCTGTGAAGGAGGCTGCAGAGTCCTGCGGTCAGTACTACGTCAACTTCCGCTGGCTGGGTGGTATGCTCACCAACATGGCCACCATCAAGAAGAGCCTTGCTCGCCTTGACTGGCTGGAGAACCTCGACAAGCAGCCGGAGTACAAGAGCATGTCCAAGAAGGAGCTTGCTCAGCTTTCCCGTGAGCGCGAGAAGCTGCTGCGCAACCTGCAGGGTATCCGCAACATGGGTGGTGCACCTGACGTGATGGTAGCTATCGGCGCCGACCACGAGGACATCGCCATCCGCGAGGCTCACATTCTGGGCATTCCCGTGATTGTGCTGACCGACACGAACGCCGACCCCGACAGCGTTGACTTCCCGATTCCGGGCAACGACGACGCCGTGCGTTCCATCCGCCTGATTCTCTCCGTGCTGACGGAGGCTATCAACAAGAACAAGGCCTAATCGCCTCATAACCCCGATTTTCAAAGACACACTATGGCTGATATTACCGCCCAGATGGTCAAAGAGCTGCGCGCCAAGACTGACGCCGGCATGATGGACTGCAAGAACGCTCTGATTGAGTGCGACGGCAACATGGACGAGGCTGTGAAGTACCTCCGC
The DNA here is from genome assembly GCA_030535795.1 of Akkermansia sp. GTDB lineage: Bacteria > Verrucomicrobiota > Verrucomicrobiia > Verrucomicrobiales > Akkermansiaceae > Akkermansia. The sequence goes on along the minus strand of JAUNRE010000099.1, from coordinate 2,999 downwards.
GAGAAGGGTATTGCCAAGGCTGCCAAGAAGGCCGACCGCGATGCTAAGGAGGGTGTTGTTACCACCGTTGTGGAGGGTAACGACGGCATCATCCTCGAGATTAACTGCGAGACGGACTTCTGCTCCAAGGGTGACAAGTTCAAGGCTCTTGTGGCTGAGGTGGCTGCCGCTCTGAAGGCATCTGACGCCAAGAACCTGGAGGAGGCTCTGAATGTGGCTCTTAACGGCACGACCGTTGAGAAGTACATCGCTGAGCAGTGCGCCGCTATCGGTGAGAACATGAAGCTGCGCAAGTTCGCCCGCTACACCATGAGCGGCGAGGGTAGCATCGTTTCCTACATCCACATGGGTGGCAAGGTGGGCGTGCTGCTGCAGGTAGCCTGCGGCAATGCCGCTACGGCCGACGCTGCCGACTTCCAGGCCATGTGCAAGGACATTACGCTGCACATTGCCGCCTGCGCTCCCAAGAGCGTGGATTCTTCTTCCCTCGACCCGGCTTTCGTGGCTGAGGAGCAGGAGATTGCCAAGGCTCAGCTCATTGCTGAAGGCAAGCCCGAGGCTCTGCTTGAGAAGATTCTTCCCGGCAAGCTGAAGGCTCTCTACAAGCAGAGCTGCCTGCTGAGCCAGGAGTTCGTGAAGGATGGCTCCATCACTGTGGAGAAGCTCGTGGCCAATGTGGCCAAGCAGCTGGGTGACACTGTTACCGTGGTTGCTTTCGAGCGCTTCCAGCTCGGTGCTTAATTCACCTCGATTTTATTCTCAGGGCACGGAGCAACACAAGGCTCCGTGCCTTTTTCTTTCATGCGATGATGAATGCGGTAACAGTCAGAGATGCCAGGGTGTATCTCTCCGGGCGAGAGATTCTGCACAATATCAGCTGGGAGGTAAAGCGCGGCGAGCGTTGCTTCATCCTGGGGGCGAATGGTGCCGGTAAGACGACACTGGTGCGCATGCTCATGGGCTATGCTTGGCCGGTATTCGGCGCCACGGTGGAGGTGCTGGGCAAGCGTTTCGGCACGGTGAACCTGCAAGAGCTTCGCAAGCGCATTGCCTGGGTGAGCCCGCTGATGCACCAGTGGCTGGGCGACAGAGAGTGGACCGGGCGCGAGATGGTGCTTTCCGGCCCCGATGCGACGATTGGCTTATACCGCGAACCGACGGAGGCCGAGGAAGCCAAGGCGGCTGCCCTGATGGCCAGCCTGCGGGCGGAGCACCTGATGGAACGCACGGTCGCTACCATGAGCAGCGGCGAGCAGGTGAAGGTGCTGATAGCCCGTGCGCTGATGACAGACCCGGAGCTGATGATACTCGATGAGCCGAGCGTTTACCTCGATATCGCCGGGCGCGAGTTCCTGCTGCATACCATTGAGGAATTGGCCGCCACGCATCCGCAGCTGACTATTATTTTCATTACCCAGCGTATCGAGGATATTTTGCCGGTATTTTCGCGCGGTATGATTCTGAGGCAGGGCAATATCCTTTCCTATGGATTGCGGGATGAGGTGCTGACGGAGCCGAACCTGCGCGCGGCGTTTGACCTGGATATCAGGCTTATTAAGGCACGTAACGGTCGTTTGTGGACAGTTATTGAGTAGAGCCGAATGTTTTTGGTTAGAGGCGTGGTGTTTTACACCTGTTCGCAGGATGCCAGGAAGGCGTTGAGCTCTTCGAGCGCGCGGCGCTGGGTGGGGCAGGCTCGTTGGCGGTCGCCAAGGGCGAAGCTGCAACGCTCTGCGCCGGAGAAGTGATAGCTGTTAAGTCCCTTGCTGCGCAGGCTTTCCATGCGGCGGCGTAGTTCGGTGTAGAAGAAAAGCGGGAGTGGTGATTCCTCCGCCAGCGCATCGAGCTCGATGTCGATGGGGGGCGTTTGTTTGCGCAGGTGCAGGGCAATGAGCGGCAGGCCTATCTGGTTGAGCAGATTGCGCATGCGGTCGAAGAGGTAATCCAGCGGTACGGCATGCAGCGGGCAGTTTGTCTCGAGGTACTGCAATACCCCGGCCGCTATCTCTTCTTTGAGCGGCAAATGCGTGCCGGCGGCGTCTGCGGCTTCTTGCAGCACATTGACGAGCCAAGCCAGGTCGTAGTCAGAAAAGACGCAGTAGCCGTTTTGCAGCAGCGGACGATTGTTCTTAAAGGAAATCATCAGAAAGATAGTTTGCGTTGCAGGGGGTCATTCTGGCTCTTGCGTTCCATGCGGCGTATGAGCTCGATGAACTCGTCCACATTGGCGAACTGACGATAGACCGACACATAGCGTATATAGGCTACCGGGTCAATCGTTTGCAGCTTCTCGATTACTTTCATGCCGATGATGGAGGAGGGGACTTCGCGCTGGTGGTCGCGGTGCAGTTCTGCCACGATTTCGTCTGCCGCCACATCGAGCTGATCCATGCTCACGGGGCGTTTTTCGCAGGCTTTTATCATACCGCGCAGGATTTTTTCGCGGTTCAGGGCTTCGTGTACGTTGTCGCGCTTCACGACTCGCAGTTCGGTGCGCTCAATCTGCTCATAGGTGGTGTAGCGGTACTGGCAGCGTATGCACTCGCGGCGGCGCCTTATGCAGGTGCCGTCTTTCGACGTGCGTGAGTCGATGACCTTGTCTTCCATGTAGCCGCATTGAACGCATCTCATGTCGCCATCATACCACAACTTGTAGGGGCGTCAAGCAATATGTTGTGCCATATATTATGGCTGTGTGAGTTGCATCTGTCATGCACTTCTAGCTTTTCTTAACTATCCTGTCCCGGTGGCTCATTTTTTGCCTCTGCGCTCTACCTCGCCGGTTGGCTATGCCCGATGGCGTAGAGAGGTGCTGATTTTGTTGTGCCTTTATTACCAATGTGTCGCAGTGATGGGGCCGCTATGCTCTCTATGGCTTTGCGTTGTAACACAATACAGAAATATGGCGCGGGGCGGTGATGAACCGTAGATGCGATACGTATTTTTTACGCGTTGGAATAATTAGGAAAACCGCCAATTTGTGGAAGTACGATGGTCGA
>JAUNRE010000098.1 GCA_030535795.1 Akkermansia sp. | reverse complement strand
GCCGAGAAGCGCCGCCGCGAAGCCGAACAACGCAAACGAGCTGCTGCTCATGTTTGTCCCAGCAGACGAGAAATACAAGGTGCTCGCAGAGGGGCTCGTGTGCACCAGCGACTGCAGCAAGGCTCGGCCGCCGGTTGTCCGACTTGCCGAGGATACCTCAGAGCCCTCGGTTGGTAAATTAACCCACAAAAACCTGCTTACAAGTGAAAACTTACTCTCAAAATCAAAGGATAATAATCATTGGGAACCACACGGAGGAAGCCTGTCGCAAGATGTGTCATCACGCATTGCAATACGATATGGCCTGTCAGGTTGTCGGCTCTTACGATTTGATATCTCATAAATACACCATACCCCCCGGTCAGAAATATCTGCCGTTATGCGTATCGAGCCTTGCTTCATCGGAGGAGGTGACGGCGCTCTTCACATGCTCTCAGCGCATGAAATTAGAATTACTGCCGGTGGGTACCTGTGAAACGTGGGACAAGTTGACACCGCTGGAGTTACCGGAACTCGCGGAAATGGAGGTATATAGTATTCAGAGTGATTGGCCTGAGTTAATGAAAGATGATATAAAGCAGGCGCATAAGACAGAGCTGATCATTGAGGGGTATGCCAACATGAACGGCACAGATGTGTGCGTGCTTCCGCCGGATTTCTGCACCGCGATTGCGGATCTGAATATACCGGAACTTACAGAGTTGCCAGTAACCGTGCAACTTACCCCTGTTGTAAAACGGGGAAAGAAAAAAGTCATGCTGCTGCTCATGCTTGCCATATTGGTGGCGAGTTGTGCTGCTTTGCTTTGTGTGGCTTATTTGCGGCTAAACGGGGCGGTAGATAAAGTTCCTGCGCTTCTTCCGCCGGTACAGTCGGAGCCGGGAACGGAGCTCTCTGTTAAAGCCGAGGACGCTGTGAAGGAGGAATCCTCCTCCGCTGATGATAAAACGCAATCGCAGGTCCCGGAGTCTCTTTCACCGGCAAAAAACAGGCGCGCTGATAGTACTTCAACTATGGTAGAAGCTTTGCAGCGAGAACAAAAACTCCAGGCGGAAGCCACGCGCGCTTGGCGTGAACAGCGTCGCCGGGAAGCAGAGGCGGCGGAGAAACGCCGTCGCGAGGCAGAGGAGGCTGCGGCGGCCGAACAACGACGGCGCGCGCCCGAGGCAGAAGGGGCGGCCCGCGGTAAGGCCGCTGCGCCTACCCCGCGCAGTCGTGAGTCTGCCGCTCCGGCTGCCGATGTGAATAAACGAAGCACCAACCGTTCTTCCGCTGCGCCTGCCCCCAACGCGCATGCCTGCCCGGAACGGAGAAAGATTCACAATTCAAGACCCGGGGACGATACCCACAAAGCCTTACTTATGGGTATAAGGCAGGGGTGTGCAAAGTGTAAGAAATGGATGGAATCTCTTGAGCTCGATTGGACGAGACATAACCGGAGCTTTCAACCATACACACATTATGTGCGCTGAGGCATGATTATGGAGCGGTGGTGGGGGTGTTGAAGAGGGAGAGCACGGCATCGGCTGCTTTGCCGGCTGCGCCGCCGTGGCCCAGCCGTGCCATGGATTCCTGCATGCCGGCCAGCACCTCCGCTCGGGTATCGGGTGTGGTAAGCTTTTCGAGCTCGGCAATGCAGTTATCCACGTTGAAGTCATGCTGGATGAGCTCTTTTGTCACCGGCTTGTCGATGAGGATGTTGACCATGCCGATGTATTTGATGGTGAGAATCATACGGCCTAACATGTAGGTGCCCCACGCTACCTTGTAGACCAGGGCGAAGGGGAGCTCATGCAGCGCGGCCTCCAGCGTGGCCGTGCCCGAGGTAACAAGCGCCGCCTCAGCTCTGTCCATCAACCCATGGTAGCTGCCGGGGCATATATTGATGAGCTCGGGCGCCACCCCGGCTTTTTCTGCCATTCGGCGCATGATACCTGCGAGCTTTTCAGAACTGGCCGAAGTTTCGAAGCGCCACTCGGGGTGTACGGTTTGCAGTTTTTTGACCAGCTCGAGGAATACGGGGAAGTGGCGTTCAATTTCGCGCATGCGGCTGCCGGGAAAGAGGCCGATGAGGCCTTTTTCGCGCACATCGGTGCGGCGTTGCTCCAATATATCATCCACCAGCGGATGCCCCACAAACTCCGTGCGCAGGCCGGCGGCCTCAAAGAGCGGTTTTTCGAAGGGGAAGGTGCACATCATCAGGTCGAGAATACGTGCCAGTTTGGGTACGCGGCTCTTGTGCCACGCCCACACCATCGGCGCGATGAACCAGGCTATCTTGGTGTTGGGGCAGCTCTTGTGCACTCGCTCTGCCAGGCGTTGGTTGAAGCCGGGGTAGTCAATGAGGATGAGGCCTTCGGGCTGTTCCTGCTCAATGCGTGCTGTCATTTCCTTGAGGCGTCGCACAAAGAAGCGTGCGTGCTTCAGCACTTCCACCACTCCAATCACGGCAGCCTGCTCTGCCCAGTCTTCCACGCCGGGTGCCAGGGCATGCATGCGGCTGCCGCCCAGCCCCACTATTTCGATATCGGGGTTGCGGCGCAACAGTTCCTGTATGAGCAGCGCTCCCTGTTTGTCGCCACTCTTTTCTCCGGCTATCATGAACAGCTTCATGCCCTTTATGTTAGCACATCAGACTACGCCTTGCAAGCGGTAAGCTGTGTTTTGGCCGAAAAACACACGGGGAAGCTCCTCCCGGAACTTCCCCGTTGGGCAAAAACGTCTGTTCGGTATGCTTACTTGGATACGTTGAAGCGGAACTCCACCACGTCGCCGTCCTGCATCACATAATCCTTGCCTTCGATGCGCAGCTTGGCTTGTTCCTTGGCTTTGGCCAGCGACCCGCAGGCCACCAGGTCTTCGTATGCCACTACCTGTGCCGCAATGAAGCCGCGCTCGAAGTCGGTGTGAATGACACCGGCCGCAGCAGGGGCTTTGTCGCCGGCGCGGATGGTCCAGGCGCGGGTTTCCTTAACACCTGTTGTCAGGTAAGTACGCAGCCCCAGCAGGTGGTATACGGCGCGGATGAGGTCGCTCACGCCGGAGTCCTGCACGCCTAGGTCATTCAGGAACCCTGCGGCTTCTTCCGCCGGCAGCTCCGAAAGTTCCTCCTCAATGCGGGCGGAAATCACGACGGCTTCGGCGTTGTGGTGTTCGGCCACATAGCGGCGCACGGCGGACACATAGGGGTGGGCGTCCGGGTTCTGCACTGCCTCGGCCAGTTCGTCCTCGCTCACGTTGCAGGCGAAAATGCTCTTCTTGTTGGAAAGCAGGAAAAACTCCTTCATGAGCTTGCGCTCGTCATCGCTCAGCTCCAGGGTGATAGCCGGCTTGCCTTCATCCAGGTGGGGAATGAGCTTCTCAATGAGCTCCACTTCGGCCTTGGCCTCTTTGTCCCCGCCGCGGGCTTTCTTGATGCGGCTTTCCTTGCGCTTTTCCATAGCGGCTAGGTCGGCCAGAATCAGCTCGGCGTTAATGATTTCGATGTCGCGGACCGGATCCACGCTACCTAGCTCGTGGATGATGTCATCATTCTCGAAACAGCGCACCACCTGCACAATCGCATCGGTCTCGCGGATGTTGGACAGGAACTTGTTACCCAGGCCTGCGCCTTCGGCCGCGCCCTTCACAAGCCCGGCAATGTCCACAAACTCGATGGCTGCCGGTACAATCTTCTCGGACTTGCTCATCTCGGCCAGTACGGCCAGGCGGGCATCCGGCACCTCCACCACACCCACATTCGGGTCGATGGTGCAGAAGGGATAATTGGCCGCTTCCGCCTTGCGGGAGCGTGTCACTGCGTTGAAAAGGGTCGATTTACCTACATTCGGAAGTCCTACAATACCTGCCTGTAACATAACGGGGGCAAATATAGCTTATAACCGCCTTTAAGTCAACCCCAAAATCAACGCGCCGCCTCGTGCGGCGCGTTCTTCACCATCGCCGCAGGCGATTCCTCACAACTGCTCATCCGAGCTTAACAGAACGCTTCTCTATCGAGCGTGGTGTCAGCTGATGACGCGGCCGAGCACATCGCCTACGCGAGCGAAGGTTTCCACGCATTCCGCCGTGTTTTTTACCAGGTCCTCAGCCAGTTGCACGCGCCCCGGTTCAAAGAAAGTCATCACCGTGGAGCCGCCAAAGGCGAAGTAGCCTTGCTCTGCGCCTTTCTGCACAGGCTTACCGGGCTCATAGGTCTGGAAGATGGCACCTACGCCTGTTGCACCCACGGCCAGTTGCAGCACATCGCCTAGCTGCGGGGTGTGCAGCACGGTGAGCTCGCGCTTGTTGGTCCACAGCCAGGCAAGCTTGCGGCGCAGGCAGTACGGGCTCACACTGGCCAGCGGCCCGGGTATCCGCACCGGCGCTTCCGGCGTGCCCTCAGCCACAAAGTGGAAGCGGTGGTAGTCCACCGGGCACAGGCGGCTGAGCACCACGGTGCCCTGTGCATACTTTTCTGCCAGTTCGGCGTTACCCAGCAGGGCGGGCAGGTCAAACTTCTGCCCCTTCACAAAGGCTCCGGTCATCTCGGCGGCATTCTGCCAGCCGCTGTGTCGGCCATCGGCGGGCAGGGCTACCAGCCCCTCGCCACATACCGGGCGAGCACCCGGTTTCAACTTGCGGTAGAAAAAGTCATTGAAGCATTTGTACTCCTCCAGCGGCAGCTCTACTTCATCCATATTAATGTTGTATTCCTTCACGAAGGCCGGAAGGGAGGCCGCCGAGCGTGGGCTGTTTTTCATGGCGCCCAGCAGGCGCGAGAAGATGGCTCGCTTCACCAGCAGATGCAGGCTCAGCTGCCCCAGAGGGGTGCCGTACACCCAGCGCAGGGATTTCTCGCCCAGCACTTTTTCCTGCTCCATTTGGCCTGTGTAACGGTTGTAAAATGTTATGCCCTCGCTGCTCATGCCGTCATCATAGCACGTTGGCGGGGCGGAGTCAAGCCTGCACGGAAAAGCCGCGTCCCGTTGCCGGGACGCGGCTCCTTCTCACCTGCGGACAGTAACGACCGCGAAACTGACGGGAGCTCGTGTGTCAGAGCTCCACATTTCTCATATCACCCGTGTTTTTGAATGCAAGGTGGAATGAGTACGCTTTTTCGAGGCTGTGCGGGGTATGCCCGGTGGGCGTTAGCGCCACATAGCGGCGCAGCAGGGGGCGGTATTCCGGGTGTGCACAGTTTTCGATGATGATTTCGGCACGCTCGCGCGGGGATTTGCCGCGCAGGTCGGCGATGCCTTGCTCAGTGATGAGTATCTGCACATCGTGCTCCGTGTGGTCCACATGGCTTACCATGGGCACAATGGCCGAAATGGCGCCTCCCTTAGCCACGGAGGGGCAGCTGAAGATGGTGATGGCGGCGGCGCGGGCAAAGTCGCCACTGCCGCCGATGCCGTTCATAATCTTGCTGCCGAGGATATGGGTGCTGTTGACGTTGCCGAAGATGTCGGCCTCCAGCGCGGTGTTCATGCAGATGAGCCCCAGCTGGCGCACAATGGCGGGGTTGTTCGTCATTTCCGTGGGGCGCAGCAGAATCTTGTCGCGGTAGAAATCAAAGTTCTCGTACACCTCTTCCATGGCTTCATCGCTCACCGACAGCGAGCAGCCGCTCGCAAAGGTCACGCGCCCGTTGCGCACCAGCTCCAGAGCGCTCTCCTGTATCACCTCGGTGTACATCTTGACCGGCGGTATCACGGTGGACTTGCCCAGCGCCTTCAGCACGGCATTGGCCACGTTACCCACACCGCTCTGCAGCGGTAGGAACTCCGGCGGTATGCGGCCGGAGGCATATTCCTGTTCCAGAAACTTGATGACGTTTTCGCCAATCTTGTCCGTTACGGCATCATTCGGGCGGTAGTGCGGCAGGCCGTCCTTGCTGTGCGTCATCACCACGCCCACTATCTTCCCGGGGTCTACCTGCACATACGGCGTGCCGATTTTTTCCTCAGGCGCCACCAAGGGGATGGGCGTGCGGTTGGGCGGGTCTTCGGGTATGAAAATATCGTGTATATCTGCCAGGCACGGCTTGTGGTAGGTGTTCAGCTCTAGGATGATTCGGTCGGCCATCAGGCAGAAATCCGCCGATGAGCCTTGACTCATGGTGAACACCAGCTTGCCGTCATCCGTCACATCGCATACCTCCACAATCGCCGTCTTCACGCGCGGTATGATGCCATAGCGCATGTTTTGCGCAAACAGGGATATGTGCGGCTCAATGTAAGGCACCTCTGCGTTGTTAATCAGTGTGCGGGTGTGCGGGCAGGACATATAGGGCATTCGCATGCCCACGCACTCGGCCTGCGCCAACTCGCCGTCCACCACCGGACTGTTCGAAGCACCGCACATCACCTTGAGCTTAAACGGTCTGCCCGCTGCATGCTCCGCCTTCGCCCGCTCGGCTATCGCCTTGGGCACCACCTTCACGGCGCCGGCTTCGGTGAATCCGCTCAGCCCTATGCACTCGCCGTCTTCTATCAGCGCGGCGGCCTCTTCTGCTGTCAATATCGGATAACGCATAGCTTTCTGCACCCATCTTAACGAAAAGTTAGAGTGAAGTCAAGCTTTGTTTCGCCTTTTACTGCAAAAAATCTTTTTTGCCGCGATTTTCTTCGGCGCAGCAGGGCGGTATCGGGGGGGCGTGGAATGTCCGCCGGCGTGGGGTGCATTAGCGGCGGAACTCCATGGCGCAGCAAAGCGTGCCCGCCACACGCATCAGCACCCACACGGCATCGGGCGTGGGGATGATGGCCGGCTCAATCGTGGCACCGAGAGCCACGGGGCGCTTGTATTCCACGCGCAGGTTGGTGGGTTCAAAGCCCTCGGGCAGCAGCTCCATCGCCATGCGGATGTAGTGGGCATTGTTCACATGGCGGTTGTAATCGATATCATTGCGCTGCACCGGGATAGGCGGCATGGGCTGTTCGGCGCAGTCAGCCGGGGGGATTACTTTGCGCTCTCCGTATTCCATCGGCAGCGGCGGTTCGATTTTCATACGCTCCGCCACATTTGGCGGCGTGCGTACCAAGCGGCCGCTCTCCGCGCTCACAAAAGCTCCTATGCACCAGCAGCGGTAGCAAGGCTGCTCCTGCTCATCATAGATAGCCGTATTACGGTAGCCGAATGCTCCCTGCACGCCATACACACTGGTGCGGCAGGTAAGCTGTTCCCCCAGTTGCGGCACGCGCAGCACCTCCACCTGCCGGAAGTTCAGCAGCTGTGCCGCATGGTTGTCGAGCAGGAGCTTCTGAAATGCCGGCTCACTGTCCTTCCACATCTCCGAGCAATCCTGCATGAGCTGCAACGCGCAGAAAAGTTTGAGCCTGCCTTCCGAATCCGTCTTGCTGGGGGTAACTGTCTGACCAATGGCGAACATAGCAGGCGCATTATAACAACCGCCGCCCCGGCTGTCAAGTGTCTCTTATGCGCTGATGTTGTGTTATTAACTGATGGCGAAAAGGGTAGGTGTAAATATGTTATTTATGCATTGGAATAATTAGGGAAACGCCAATTTGTGGGAGTACGAAGG
>JAUNRE010000002.1:30362-73598 GCA_030535795.1 Akkermansia sp. | reverse complement strand
GACAAACAGGGGAAGGGTCGCCTGCCCGCTGTATCCCCGGGTAATAGTTGCACCCTGCTATAAACGCAGGGTACGGGTTCACCCCGTAAGAAAAATGGCCACACAGCCCGAAAGGGTGGACAGAATCTGGCTTACAGAACCCGAACGGCGCCTTTTATCTTATTGACGGGGAATCTGAGGCAGCTTGTAGAACTTGGCGTATTTGGGGGATTCCCCGTAGCAGTTCGGCATGTACTGCGAATCCTTGATACCGCAAATGAGGATGAAAAGGCCCGACAAGATGTAGAGAAGCATTCCCACAACATCTGCAAATGGGACAATCGGGGCAAGAAGCCCCATACTAAGCAGGCCAAGCTGTGCGAATACCCAAAGGAGATACCAGTTTCCGCTCATGCCAATGTCGTGCATGCGCTTGACTACCCAAGGCGAACTGATGATAATGAATAGTACCATCAGCAAAGTCTGAATGCCTAAGCTGGGCAAAAGATGCTTGTAGGTCAGCATGAGGAGATTCCATGTTTTTTCCTCTACAAGCTCAGGCTGCATGTGCTCGGCAGATGTTTCCAATTCCTGAATCAGAGGCGTTGTTTCCTTCTCGATAAGCACGCCATAATAATGATCAATCAGTCTGATTGTCAAACCAAAAAGTACATTAGTCGGAATCATGCGCATCCAGAAATCGTAGCGGCTCATGCGCCCGGAATAGCGGCCTTGTTTTTCAGTCGTAGCGGTAGCGGTCATTGTATTGGAATTGTGTTTTACCAGCCCAGCTTGGCTCGCAAGCGCGCCGCATAATCACTGTCCGGCAGGGTCAGGAGTTTGAGCGGCACATCCGCCTTGCGGATATTGAGAGAATCATTGACATTGATAGCATGAGCCGAGCGACCATCCACGGAATAGATAATGGACTCCTCTACCCGCCCGCGTCGCACTCGAGGACGAAGCGTTATCTGCACGGAATCGGACACCACAACAGGTCGACTTGTCAGACTATGGGGACAGATGGGAGTGAGGCTCATCACCCCGGCATCCGGCCACAATAAGGGACCTCCGGCAGACAGAGAATACGCCGTAGAACCTGTCGGGGTTGCCACCAGCACACCATCCGCATGGTAGCGGTTGAGCAAGCAGCCATCCAGCTCCACATCCACGTCAATCATCTTGCCAGTGCGAGCTCGCATGAGGCACACCTCATTGAGTGCCAAAAGCGGGTACGGGTAGCTTTCCTCCAAGCCGCTCTGGCTGGCCTGGAGCATGGCGCGTTCTTCCACTCTGTAACTCCCGCTTACCAGGATTTCCACCAAGGCATCAACCTCCTTGCGCCCGCAGGCACTCAGGAAGCCCAGATGGCCGGTATTGATACCGCCCAGTATCATCCCCTGCCTCGCAGCGCGAGTTGCTGCAGCCAGCATCGTGCCATCCCCGCCCAGACAGAGCAGCATGTCGGGCTGTTCGGTTGCGTCGCGGTCGTACTCGCTCACAGACAGTCCGGCAGAAGCCAGAGCTGCTGCGAGGGACTGCATCAGCTCACGATTGCCGCTGTTGCGCACACCGGCAAGCAGAGCTATGGAGCGAGGCGGCATCATGGTTAAAAAGCTTGGTTCAGCGCTGCTCACGCACGATTTCCGTACCGATACCCTCGGGAGTGAAAATCTCGAGCAGCAGCGTGTGCGCCAGACGTCCATCCACAAAGTGCACCTTGCGTACACCGGCATTCAGCGCATCTACAGCGCTCTTTACCTTGGGTATCATGCCACCGGAAATGACACCTTCATCAATCAGTTGGAAAGCCTCGCGGCGGTCAATGCTCTTGATGATGGTGCTGGGGTCTTTCGGGTCGAGCATCAGTCCGGGCACGTCTGAAATGTACACGAGCTTCACCGGCTTGAGCTCGCAGGCCAAAGCCGCAGCGGCCAGATCGGCATTCACATTCAGTGCCTGGTTGGTACCGAGCTCACGAGCCAGGGGGGAAATAACCGGGGTGAGCTGCAGGGAGAGAGCCTCCTCCACGCGGCGCAGCTGGCTGCCGATAACGCGCCCCACCATGCCGATATCGACGGGGTTACCATCGGAATCCTTCTCCATGAGCTTCTCGCCCACAAACACATTGGTGCCGGGTATGCCCACGGCCTTACCGCCGGCATCGCGCACCATCTGCACCAGGCCGGGGTTGATAGTGCCGCTGAGCGTGCGCTCCACAATATCGATGGCCTCGGGTGTCGTTACACGCAGGCCGTTCACGAAACGAGCTTCGAGCCCGGCATCGGCCATAGCCTTGGAAATAGCCTTGCCGCCGCCGTGTACCACAACGGGATTGAGCCCCATGGCTTCCATCACCACGATATCGCGCATGAGAGACTTAACAAGCTCCGGGTCATCCATGGCGGAGCCACCGAACTTGATGAGTACCGTCTTGTCGCGATAGGACTGCATGTAGGGCAGCGCTTCAATGAGGATATCGGCCTTGCGAATTTCCTCTTCGGGTTTGATTACCTTGCGTGTGCTGATCATGGTTCAGATGTAGCGTTTGAGTTTGAAAATGACGAGAGGGATAACACCGGCCAGCACCATCATGACGATGGAAAGCCAGAATCCCCACTCATGGTGCAGGAAGGGCATGTGCTCGAAGTTCATGCCGAAGATGCTGGCAATGAGCGTAGGCGGCAGGAATACCACACTCATGATGGTGAACACCTTCACAATGTCGTTCTGGTCGATGTTAATCAGCCCCAGCACGGCATCAAGCATGAAGTTAATCTTGTTGGAAAGGAACGACGCGTATTCAGCCAGAGAGTTCACGTCTCGGGAAACGGGGCGCAACGGCACATACAGACTATCGTGCGAGCTGAGGCAGGAATCCTCGTTGCCGGCAAAGGTTATCATGCGCAGCAGGTTCACCAGGGCATCTCGCTGGCGGGTAATGAGGTCACCCACGCGCCCCAGTTCCTCTAACGCATCACGCAGGTCATCGGTATCAGGGGAATCCTCTTTCTCCTTGCGGCGCTTGTGTGTACCGAATACCTTTTTGGAAAGAGCATCCAAGTCTGCGCCGAAGCGTTCCAGCACGTCAGCCTGGCGATCAACCAGCGTCTCCAGCAGCCCGATGAAAACGAGGTCGCGGTTCGTATCCTGGCGGCGCAGCAGCTGGTGCGAGAAAACGCGGAAGGAGTATGAATCCGTGTGGCGGATGGTGATGAGCACCCTATCTTTCAGGATGAACGTGATTTCCGCAATCATGGGTTCATCCGTTTCCACACGCGACAGCACGGTTGTCGTCATGAATCGGGCGCCGTCCTCACAATACAAACGCGAGGTGGACTCAATTTCTCGCATCTCATCCTTGGTGGGCATTTCGATGGCGCAGAGCTGTTCGGCGTAGGCGAGTTCCTCGGCATCGGGTGTCAGCAAATCAATCCAGAAAATACCCTCCGGGCGGCTGCTCTGTTCTTCAAGACCAACCGTACGGGTTATTCCGTGCGCAGACTGTGTGTAGATACGAATCATGCCCGTTGCAGGCTCATTATGCCTTTTTGCAGCGCAAAAATCAAGCCCAAAGTGCCGTCCCCTTGCCCCGCAAAGCGCTTTTCTCAACAAAAATCAGCTAAATGCCGACCTTCACGGGATTTAATAGTTGACTCACTCGCTTTTCATGCTATATTATAACATCACGGGTCGCACAACACCGCCCCGTTACAAGTACAGTGGACGACGATATCATTTGCACAGAGAAAATCATAGCGGACCGCAAAACATTCTTCATCGACCTCAAGAGCAATGCCCGAGGCCGTGTGGTGCGCATTACCGAAAAGGTCAGCTCCAACCGCGACCGTATCATGGTGCCCGCCGAAATCCTTGATGACTTCATTGAGGCCTTGCAGGATATCCGCCGAGCCAACCTCGAAAACTGATATCCGGGCGTTCCGTCGCCCGCTTACGCCGAGCCTGAACAGGGTGACAAAATTTGTTAATTTTTCACAAAACACTGAAAAAACGCAGTGTTATGGCAGGAATTGCGATACGGCGCAAAAATTTAGCTGGACAAAGGGCGTGCAAAAGTGTTTAATAGTGCGGAGGCTGGGGCAAAACGCCCCTGCTCCAACAGGTAACCAACGCAACAACGAGAGAATATGAGAAGAATTAAAGTGCTGAAGCTGGGATGGGAGTTCCCGCCGCTGATCAACGGTGGCCTGGGTGTAGCCTGCATGGGCATTTCCAGGGCACTGGCAAAGAAGGTGGACCTGTCTGTGATTGTCCCCAAGGCAAAACCCGGTGTGACCTATGAAGGGTTCGGGCTGACGGGCATTAACAACCTGGAGTACCAGGAAATGGAGACCCTTGAGGAAGGGTACACATACGAAAGCTTTACCGTAGTGGGCAAGGCGCCCGTGAATCTGGATCCCTACGCCTGCGAAGAAGGGACGCCGGGCAACATTGTCTTCACCAAGGAAGGTAAACTGTTGTTCAGCAAGGTGCACAAAGCCGATTTAGCGCTCTTCACCGGAAAGGAGGATTTGTATGCCGGCGATTTGGCTCGCAAGGTGATAGAGTTCTCCAAGATATGCGCTGTGATGGCTCGCCGCTACGATTTCGATGTGGTGCACGCGCACGACTGGATGACCTATCTGGCCGGTGTGGAGGTAAAGAAAGCCACGGGTAAGCCGCTTGTCGTCCACCTGCACGCCTCGCAGTTTGACCGAGCCGGTGCGGATGCCCGAGGCTGGATATACGACATCGAGAAATACGGCATGGAACAGGCCGACGCCGTCATCCCCGTTTCCAAGTACACCGGCACGGTGGCAGCCGGCCACTACGGCATTGACCCCGGCAAGATTTTCCCGGTGCACAACGGTGCAGACCCTGTGCACGTCTTCCACACCAAGAAGAAGTTCCCCGAGAAGCTTGTGCTCTTCCTTGGGCGTCTCACGGCGCAGAAAGGCCCGGAGTTCTTCCTGGAGATTGCAGCCAAGGTGCTGGAACAGACAGATAATGTGCGTTTCGTGATGGCCGGCACCGGCGAGAAACTGCGCCAGCTTATCGAAACAGGAGCCTTCCATGGCGTGGGCGACAAGTTCCACTTCACCGGATTCCTCAACAAGCAGAAAGTGAATGAGCTACTCAGTATGACCGATGTGTATTGCATGCCCTCGGTATCCGAGCCGTTCGGCTTATCAGCACTGGAAGCAGCTCAGTTCAACATACCTGCCGTCATCTCCAAACAGAGTGGTGTAGCGGAGGTTATGAAGGGGGCACTCAAAGCAGATTTCTGGGATGTGAACATGATGGCCAAGCACATTGTGGATCTCATCACCGATGAAGAGCTTTACAAGAAAGTTGCCGAGCAGAGCGCTCAGGACATTAAGAACTCCAACTGGGACACGGCCGCGGATAAAATGCTGCGAGTCTACCACCATGTGCTCGGTTGGTAAATGACAAAGGATTTTTACCCATAAGACGGTAATATGAATATCTCACTTACATTTCATGCGCATCAGCCCAACCGACTGATACCCTACGACTTCTTTAAGATCGGCGAGCATGCGTTCTACGAAGATGATCGAATGAACGGCCTGGTACTCAGTGAGGTGGCCGAGCGGTGTTACCTGCCCGCCAACAGGCTCATGAGACAGCTCATCGAGCTTTCGGACGGCAAGTTCAAGTTCTCGTTGGCCATATCCGGCGTGATTCTGGAGCAGGCTAAATACCACCGCCCCGACCTCATCGCCTCCTTCCGCGAGCTGGCAGACACCGGGTGTGTGGAGTTCCTGGCCATGCCTTATTATGCCTCTCTGGCATCGCTGTATTCCACCGGCGAGTTTGCAGAACAGGTCAATGAACACATCGCCCTCATCGAAGAACTCTTCGGCCAGACTCCCAAAGTGCTGTGGAATACCGGCATGCTGTACTCCAACGCCATTGCGGCGCAGGCATATGACATGGGCTTTGAAGGAATTATGGCCGATGGCAGCAGCCGCATGATGCGCAACCTGCACCCCAACGAGCTGCAATGCGCCCCGCTCATTGCCAAAACAAAGACACTGGTGCGCCATCGCCATCTCTCTAACGACCTGGCCAACCGCCGAGTTGACCCCAGCTGGAGCGAGTACCCGCTTTCGCCCTACACCTATGCCGACTGGCTCGGGCAGCAGCACGGTCAGGTAGTCAATATCTCCATGGACTACGAGACGCTTGGTGAGCGCCAGCCCGACACGACCGGGGTGTTCGAATTCTGGCGCAGCATGATTATGGCCACCCTCTTTGCGGGCAACAATTTCATGACACCCACAGAGTGCGTCCGCACCTTCGACTCCACCGGCACGCTGGATGTTCCCGAGCCTGTGAGCTGCTCTACCTTCGGTACAACAACACATTGGAACGGCAATGTCATGCAGCAGGAAGCCATCAAAAAAATCTATGCACTCGAAACACAGGTGAAAGCCAGTGAGGATCGCGATATGATTCATGTGTGGCGCAAGCTGCAAAGCGCAGACCATTTCCACTACATGGAAAAGAGCAACGGGTTCACCCCCTACCCCTCACCGTTTGATGCCTACATTTACTACATGAATGCATTGGCCGACCTACAGGTGCGAGTGAGGCAGGAAGCGGAGCTGATTCACAATGCCCACCGCGCCACCTTGGCCTGAGTGTTTTTTTCACTGCGCCCGACAGGCAGATGTCTGTCGGGCGTTTTTTATCTCTTCATAACGGCCTTTTTGCTTGCGAGCTGCCAAGTATGGGCGTATAATGAATGCAATGGATGCTAAATTGAAAGATATCTGCAATAAAGCAGACAAGTTTGCCAAAAAGCTCAGCGGCATGAGCAATGCTTCCCCTGAGCTACAGGGTATCATGAAGCGAAGCGAACGAGAGATTGAACGCAGCCTCGCACGCTTCCGTTCCAACCTCCTGCTCATGGCCACCATCGGTTCCGTGAAGAGCGGCAAATCAACCCTCACCAACTGCCTGACACGCCGCAACCTGTGTCTCACACGCCTGGGCATCGAAACAACCCGCCTGCCCATGGTGATACTGGCCAGTGATGACGGCACGGAGCGCATGGAGTTATTCTCCCCGCTGGCAGCCGGTACGCTCAGCGAGCAGGAACTCTTTGAGCTCGTGATTGACTACCTGCGCAAAGTCGAACCCGAAAATTTCCACGAAAAAGTATCCATCGACCGCCGCAACATCAACCAAGCAAATCTGGAAGCCTGGGGACAGGGGCATACCAGCGCCGGGTGCGCCGCCATCTTCCTGGTGGAACCCGAGGCCAAGCTGTTGCAGGCCGGTATCGGCATCGTCGATATGCCGGGCATGGACGGGCTGGATTCCAACTGGCATGATGAGAAGCTGCATGAATGGATGAATGAGAATGCGGACTATTTCCTGCTGGTGCAAAGCTCATTCTCTGCTCTCACTCCCGATACGCGCGCCTACCTTCGCACCGCCATGGAGCGCTCGCAGCGTCCCATCCGCGTGGTGCAGAACCGCATTGAAGCTCAACATTGGCTGCCAGCCGAAGAACAGCTCATGCAGCAGGAAAAGCAGCAGCTCAACACCCAGAAGCAGCTCAGCGAGTTTATCCGCAAGGTTATCCCCGGAAGTTGGGTCAATGCCGGCCTCGCCTGGTGGCAGATGGAGCAGAAGTTCCGCCCGGAGAATATCCAACAAACGGCTCCGGCAAGCGATAAGCCCTCGCATCTGGAAGAACTGGAAAAGGAGGTGTTGGCAGACCTGCGCAACCCAGAAGCCACCCTGCGCCGCAATTCCTCGGACTACTTGCTCAAGACGCTGGAATCCATCGATGAGCGGCTCAAGGAATACATCCGCACCAGCCAGAACCACATTTCGCACATCCACTCTATTCAGTCAACCGTGCATAAGCTCATGGATTCCGCCCGCCTGCGCGAAGCCGTTGAAAGCAACAACATGCACGAGGGCCGCATACGCTGCGGCTATCTGGCCGACCAGGCAAAGCAAGAGCTCAACAAGCGACTGGATGCCATCCTCGACTTGTCAGTGGACGGATATTTCCCCGCCGACTGGATGGGGCGTGACATGTTGGCGCAGGAACTCAATCACATTCGCATCAAGGCAGAAAATGACCTCGGCGAATTGTTGGCTGAGCAGGAAACTCACATTCTGGCACCTGCCAAGATTTGCGAGCTCACCGACCTGGAACAGGAAAAATTACAGGCTTGCGCCGATACCCTGCAACGCCGCACCGTTGACGAAATACGCCGCGACTATATCAAGGCCGTACTGAACGCCTGGACGGACGTACCGCTTGATTGCAGCCCCGTGAATCTGGGCGCCCTGAAAGAAACAACCTTCATGGGCATGATTAACCGGACATGCAGCTACAACGACACTGCCCCCCAGTGGAGACGAGCAGGCCGAGAAGATATAGCCGGCAGGATGGAAACATGGAAGCGCAAAGTGGGTGAAGCTCTCGACATGTTCATCTCGCGTCGCGTCGGCGCGTTGGAAAACTGCCTTCGCACCGAGTTGGAAGCCTACGAACAGAGCGAACAGACCGGGCGATCCATTGCAGCTGCTGAAAAAGATATCGAGCTTTGCCATGCCATCCGCCAGCTGTTAGCCCCCACCTTGCAGGAAGCACGCAGGCTCAAGGCGATTCAGTAACCTCATCGTTTTTTCTTGACATTTCACCCCTCTTTTATAGACTTAACTCAAGCCGTTTTTCACTAACCGATACAATTTATGGAACCATATAGCATGAAGAACCCGTTCCCTGCCACTGTGGTAGGGGTTCGCTCCGTTACCAAGCCCGGCAGCGCCAAGGAGACAATCCATGTGGATTACTCTCTGGAAGGCTCCGGTATGACTTATGTGACCGGTGATGCCCTGGGCGTTATCCCCTGTAACGACCCGGCACTGGTGGATGCTCTCATCGCCGAGCTGGGGCTCGACCCCGCTGCCGAGGTATCCACGCCTAACGGCTCCGGCACGCTGAAAGAAGTGCTCACGAGCTCCTGCGACATCACCAACCTCAAGAAACCGGTTCTCACCAAGTGGAATGCCGTGGCCAACAGCGCCAAACTGGCTGCCATCCTTGAGGATAAGGATGCGCTCAAGGATTTCTGTTGGGGACGTGACCTGCTGGACGTAGCACAGGATCCGGAGATGAAGGCCACATTTACCGATGCCACTGCCTTTGTGGGGATTCTCGGCAAGATGCTGCCGCGCCTGTACTCCATCGCCAGCAGCCCCGATGCCGTCCCCGGCCAGGTTTCCCTCTGCGTGGGTGCCGTACGCTACAAGAGCGGCGAGCGCCAGCGTGGCGGCGTGTGCTCCACCTACATGGCCGACCGCATTTCCGCCGGTGACAAAGTGCGCGTGTTTGTGCACAGCAACAAGAACTTCCGCCTGCCGGAAAATGGAGATACGCCCATCATCATGGTGGGGCCCGGTACCGGTATCGCCCCCTTCCGCGCTTTCTGGCAGCAGCGCGTAGCAGACGGCGCCACCGGTCCCATGTGGCTATTCTTCGGCAACCCCTACAAGGCAACCGACAGCTGCTACGAAGACGAACTGGCACCGCTTGTTGAGAGCGGTAAGCTGAAGCTTTCCGTTGCATGGAGCCGTGATCAGGAATACAAGATTTACGTGCAGAACCTCATGGAGCAGGCTTCTGACGAAATCTGGCAATGGCTCGAGAATGGTGCTGCCGTCTATATGTGCGGCGATGCCAACCGCATGGCAAAGGACGTCGAGAAGGCACTGCTTAACATCATCGCGACCAAGGGTGGCCGCAGCGAAGAAGAAGCCGCAGCCTACCTGGCCGATATGAAGAAGGATAAGCGCTACCAGAAGGACGTGTATTAAGCCGTTCGCAGGCAGCTCTGCATTTTCCGCTACGGCAGGTCGAGTTAATCGACCTGCCGTAGCTTTTCTGCCCTGTGACAGCGGACGTTTTGAAGCTTGCAGAATGCGGCAAAATATGCTAGACTGCGGGTCGTGAAGATGAAAAGAGCCATCATAGCCCTGCTGCTGGGCTCGCTGCTGACAGCTTGCGGAGAGCGTAAGAGCTCAGCCGAGCGTTTTGCAGAAGATGGTATTCTGTTACTTGGCAATAATTCCGAGCCACAAAGCCAAGATCCGCATAAAGCGACCGCCGTTGCAGACGGAAAAATCATCTGCACCCTTCTGGAAGGGCTTGTTCGCCCATCTGCTACGACTGACGGCGATGTGTTACCCGGCGTAGCCGAACGATGGGAACACAACGAAAGTGCCGATATCTGGACTTTTCACCTGAACCGAGACGCGAAGTGGAGCGACGGCACCCCGCTGACCGCACATGATTTTGTCTATGCCTACCATCGCCTGCTGCACCCGCAATTCGCAGGTAAATATGCCGAAATGCTTTATCCTTTGTTGCATGCAGAAGATTACAACAAGGGTAAGTGCGATTGGCAACAGGTGGGAGCAAAAGCGTTGGATGAACATACCCTGCAACTGACGCTCGGCGGCCCCACGCCACATCTGCCGCGCCTTTTGCTGCACTTTACCTGGTTCCCGGTACCGACTCACAAAGTGGAAGCGCTTGGAGGGATGCTTGACCGCCGCAGCCTCTGGACTCGCCCGGAACACTGGGTCGGGAACGGCGCCTATGTGCTGGATGCGCACCGTTTCAATGACTATCTGAGTGTTAAACCCAACCCCCTCTATCTGCGTAAGGGCGAACTCCGCAATAAAGGCATTCGTTTCCTCCCCATTGTGAACGGGTACACGGAAACGCGCATGTATATGGGTGGTAAGCTGCATATCACCAACAATGTGCCGCCGGAGATGCTCTCCTATACCCGAGGCAAATGCACGCAGGATTACTGCCAGGACCCCTACTACTGCGCCATCTTCTACCGTCTGAACACAACTCGAGGACCGCTGCGCGATTTGCGCGTGCGCCGCGCCCTGCACCTCGCCATCAATCGCGAGGCTTTAGTGGGCAAAGTCGTGCGCGGAGCAGGCAAACCGACAACCGTTTTCACCCCGCCCGGAGCCGGTTATGCCGTGCACCCCTCAACCGAGCCCGCCACGCAGGAAGAGCGCGAAGCCCTGGCTCGCAAGCTGCTGGCAGACGCCGGGTATCCAGACGGCAAAGGCTTCCCCATCTTGGAGCTCATGACCACATCGCGCGATGTGCAACGCGTGATGGCTGAGACTATTCAGGCTATGTGGGAAAAAGTGTTAGGTATTCACATTGATATCCGCTCCTGTGAATGGACGGCGTATAAAGCGGCTCAACAGAATATGGAATACGATATTTCCTCGTCTTCCTGGAGCGGCGACTACCTCGACCCGGCCACCTTTGTAGAACTCTGGCGCAGCGGAGGCGGCAATAACTGCACCGGCTGGGGCAGCCCTGAATGTGATGCCGAACTAACGGCAGCCCGCAACACCGGCAACGCCGATGAACGACGAGCTCACCTTCAGCGAGCCGAGGAGCTCATGTTACAGGCTCAGCCCATACTCCCGCTCTACCACAGCGAACGCACCTACCTACGCTCCTCCCGCCACATAGGCGGCTGGCAGCCGCGTTTGTTGGATAACTTCCCCCTTGATGCCGTACAAGTAAAGCCATGATGAAGTTACTGTTCAAACGCCTGATGCAAGGTGCTCTGGTAGTATTTGTGCTGGAAACGATTACCTTTTTCCTGGTGCGCATGCTGCCGGGTAATCCATTCCTGGGTGAGCGCAAGCTTCCGCAGCATGTCATGGAACAATTGAACTCTCTCTATGGCCTGAATCAAAGTGCTCATGTGCAGTATTACAACTACTGGAAAAACATCCTCACCGAGGGCGATTTCGGGCCTTCGCTCGTGCGAGAAGGTATGCAGGTAAGCGACATCATTGCCGAGGCTTTCCCCGTGTCACTGTGGCTGGGCATTCTGGGCATGGGCATTGCCATCCTCATCGGCATACCTGCCGGCATGCTGGCCGCACGTTGCAAAAACAGATGGCCCGATATGCTGCTCATGTTTGCAGCTATGCTGGGTATATGTATTCCTGCGTTTGTTGTTGCCCCCCTCTTCGGCAAGACGCTGGGCATGCATGTCCCCGGATTGAGTGTAGCCGGATGGGATGACCCGCTTTGTGCCATACTCCCCGCTCTGACGCTGGGCCTCATCAATGCTGCCTACCTTGCCCGCCTGACACGCGGCGGCATGCTGGAGGTGCTTTCGCAGGACTTCATGAGGACCGCCCGCGCCAAGGGAGCCGGAGCGGTGCGGCAGCTGGTAGTACACGCATTGCGAAGCGGGCTTCTTCCGGCGGTATCATACCTGGGGCCGGCCTTTGCGGCGCTCATCACAGGCTCCTTTGTGGTGGAGACATGTTTCCAGGTACCGGGCATGGGGCTTCACTTCGTCAACGCGACAACCGACCGCGATTATTTCCTGATTCAGGGGCTTGTTCTCTGCTACGGCGTCCTCATCGTCAGTGCCAATCTTATCGTGGATTTAGTTCTTGTAGCGCTTAACCCCCGCCTGCGCACGCAGGGTGCAGCATAATACAATAATGGCAACAACAACATACACACAAGGTAATTCGCTGTGGCGTGATGCCATGCTACGCCTGAGTCGCAACAAAGCAGCTATGGCCTCGCTGGGATTCCTCGTCTTCATGACCTTGGCATGCTTTGTTCTGCCGTTGTTCCCCTGCATCGCCAACCCCAATGCTACAGATTTGAACAACATTGCCGGCCCCTGCTCTCTTGCACATCCCTTCGGCACAGACCAACTCGGCCGCGACCTGCTGGCACGCGTGCTCTACGGCGGGCGTATTTCCCTGCTGGTGGGGCTGGTGGCAACGGTGGTGGCACTCGTCATCGGCCTGATTTACGGGCTGATATCTGGCTATGTCGGCGGCCGCACGGATGCTTTCATGATGCGCACGGTAGATGTGCTCTTTGCACTGCCCTTTATTGTGCTGGTCATTGTGTTTTCGCTGAGCATTGAAGAACCCAGCCGCCAACTCACAACCGCTATTGTAGAGATCACAGGCTGGCGTCGTGAAGCAGTTGCACCCATTCTGGGACTGGTGCCACTGTTCATTGCCATCGGCTCACTGGGGTGGCTTACACTCGCGCGAATCGTGCGCACGCAAACTCTGGAAATCAAAGCGCAGGAATACATCATGGCGGCTCAGTCTCTCGGATTGGGGCACATGCGCATCCTGTTCCGCCACATCGCGCCCAATCTGTTGGGTACGGTTGTCGTCTACACTACGTTGGCAGTGCCCGGCATCATGCTGACCGAGTCTACGCTCTCCTTCATCGGGCTAGGCGTCAAAGCGCCGAACTCCTCCTGGGGCACCCTCATCAAAGAAGGCGCCGATCGCATGGAAGTGACCCCCGAGCTGTTGCTTTTCCCGGCGGCCTTTTTCTGCCTGACGCTCCTGGCACTCAATTTCCTGGGCGACGGACTGCGAGATGCCATCGACCCCAAATCCGCCAAGGATTAGGCTTTAACGCACCTTCTTGTTCTCATCTTTACGCTCAGCGCCTTGCTGATCATAATCCTCCGTCTCATAGGTATCCATGACATGCTCGAGATAGACTTCGAGATTCTCATCATTCTGAGACGAGTCCTCCGTGAACAGTAATGTTCCGGTGGTCATGTCAATATACCTCTCCCCGCATGAATTAGTTGCTGTCAACCTGTCATCTTTGCAAGGAGCCTCTTCATGAGGTAACGTTGGCGGAACAACCGGCGGATTCGGGGTTACAGGTGTAGATTTACCGGGGACATCCGGTGTAGTCTTCGAGGGGTTATCATTAGCAACAGCCAGCCTCGCAGGCGCATCGTTGTCGTCCACCTCAGCAGGTTGCGGTGGCGGCACAGGAGCAACGGGAGTTGTTTTCTCCGAAGTATCCTGCGCAGCATGAGACTCAGCCGGGATTTTTCCCTTCTCGATCTCCACCTTAGCCACGGGGCGACGTACGCGCTTGTCCTTCTCCTGATTCTGATTAAACATCAGGAGGAACAACCCACCGAAAACAATCCCCACAAGCGCGCATAGTACGGCGTTGTTTTGTCGGGGTTGACGCCTACGCCCTTTTTCCCGAGAGAGGTGCGCATTCCGTGGCTGCTTTAACGACATAACGTCTCCTGATTTATCGGTTAGGAATCATCACATGAAGCCCAAGGGTAATCTTGGCGGCGTCACTCGCCGACATACTCTTCAGTTCATGGCCCTGCCCCCAGGAATCCGAGAAATATACTTCCTTTGTCCGCGCATTGTACCCAATAATAAGTCGCTCATGGCAACCTTTATTTTGGGCTCTGATGGGGATACCGGCTTCGCGTGCCGTATTCAACTCCACACACCACAACATGGGGATACCGCGGTTCACATAGTAACTTACCAAGTTGTTAAAATCTGCCGGATTGGCATATAACGGCAGCACAGTAAAATTAAATACTCTGCCCATCTCCACCAATTCATTATACATGACGCCCAGCGAAGTACCGCCACTTGTGCGGGTGTTGCACACCTGAGCCAAGGCGTGCTGGTCAACAGCATCTGCGCCGTAATAGGCAAATACTCGTGCCACGGAGGCAGGCAAACAGTATCCTTTCTGCCCCTGATCCACCATCGGCACACCGGCAATGTACACCTTATCACCTTCGCGCTTCACGTTTTCATGCAACCATGCGGCGTTGGTGAGATTCTCGGCTCCGCCGGTCGCAATCGCTTCCGGGGTGGCGCCCATCTTCACGCGAATAAACTCAGGGCGAATGCTACCACCGCCCATGTCTGTCGCCGAGGCCTCCAGCAGAATAACACCGTTATCCCACTGCCAGAACCAGTTACGCAGACCGGAAACGCCGACGTGTTCCTCATCGCCTTTTCCTTTTGCCTCTCGGACATAGCCGGCACTTGCCGTCATCGCATCCAACGCCTGGATACTTGTGCGAATGAGTTGAGCGAACTGATTGCGGCTGATATCACCATTATCACCGCGATTGTATACCAGCCCCAGCATGTTGAGCGTCTTCATGTCTTCATCCCAACGCACTATCGTTTCACCGAATTTCAGTTTCCCGATTGTAAGGGCTTCGCCTCCGGTATTCCCTTGGTTATTGACAGAAAGCTCAGGGACAAGTCGAATCGCATGGTCGTCTATGGGCATATAGCGAAGACCGACAAAATTTGTCGAGCAAACTTTCTTTCGATTCTTCTGCCAAATAGAGCCGTTTACCAACGCATCAGACAAATCAACTGCCGACAGCCCCAATGAGCTCAGCAGAAGCAAGGATGCACCGACAAAAAAATGTTTCAACGCCATGACAGGCGACAGTATATCCAAATGCACGGCAAAACTCAAGACAATTTATCGAAAAACTAACGGCTGGAACTAACTTCTTGCATTAGCAACGCATCATCGTAAAATGCGTGATATGAAAGAAACGCAGCTCACTCCTCTGCATCGGCGCCTAGGTGCTTCTATGACAAATGAATACGGCTGGCAAATGCCGCAGCAGTACACTGATTTGCTGCATGAGCACATGTCCACCCGCTCTGCGTGCGGAATATTTGATATTTCCAATCTT
Source organism: Akkermansia sp. (assembly GCA_030535795.1). Classification (GTDB taxonomy): domain Bacteria; phylum Verrucomicrobiota; class Verrucomicrobiia; order Verrucomicrobiales; family Akkermansiaceae; genus Akkermansia. Next base: position 58,023 of record JAUNRE010000002.1, on the reverse strand, counting down.
GGTAAGTTCAGATTGACAGGCAATGGAGCACAAGAATATCTGGACGGAATCCTGAGCAATCGCATAGGGAATTGTCGCGACGGCCACACCCAACAAACACTGATGTTGACAACTAAGGGAATGATACTTGACCGGGTTACACTATGCCGAATAAGCGCCGGGCGCTTTTTTATCATCGGCTCAGCTTCTCAGGTAGAGGCCGACCTTGCCTCACTGAGTCGCTTTGCGCAGCGAGAAGCTTTAGAGTTAGAGGACGAGACAGATACACTTTGCGCGATAGCTTTAGTTGGGCCTGAAGCGGGCAAAGTGTTATCGAGGGTGCATTTTGCGGTGGAGATTCCGGCAAAAGGAGAGTTCTGTTGTTTTCGTCGAGGAGGCCAGCGCTGCATTCTGACGCGAGCCGGGTTGATTAACAATGACAGCATGGAGTTATTTTGTCCAGCCGCGACCGGTATCGGTTGGTTTGAGCAACTCATGGCAGCCGGTGCAATTCCCTGTGGCCTGCAAACACGCGAAATTCTGAGATTGGAACAAGGACGCACCGATGTTAAGAAAGATGCCGCAGGTTGCACGCCTGCCTCTGCCGGCCTGAGCCACCTATGTACTACCGACAAAGACACCGGCTCCACCCCACCTACGGATAGCGATGCCGGGCGACTGGTATCACTCCATTGCAGCACACCGGGGCATACGCTTTCCCCGGGCGATACCGTTCACGACCACTGCGGACGCGCTATCGGTAACATTACCAGCTCAGCCACATCACCGGCCAATGGACACAGCTATGCCATTGCATACGTCAGCACAGAACACAGCACACCCGGCACCTCGCTGTGGGTGAAAAAGGGTGACGCTTCCATAAAGACCGAAGTCAAAGCTCTGTCTCAGTAATTCTCGGTCATATCCATTGACTCCACCGATGATGGCGGGTATAATGCAGCTACTGATGAGTGAGCAGCCTATTCTGAGCGTGAACAACCTGAGTGTCGAGTTCCGGACTCGTGCAGGGGTGAACTATGCCGTTAATGATGTTAGTTTTGAACTGCATCGAGGGGAGACTCTCGGCATTGTGGGTGAAAGCGGTTCCGGCAAGTCCGTCAGTTGCTCTGCGCTCATGGGATTGCTGCCTAAGCCGCCTGCACACATTTCGGAAAACGCGACAGCGCTGTTTGAAGGTAAAGACTTGCTGCGCATGAAAGAACGTGAGATGTCCGCGCTGAGGGGGAATCGAATCTCCATGATATTTCAGGATCCGATGACCAGCCTGAACCCCTGCATGACAATAGGCGACCAGGTAGCGGAACCCCTCATCATCCACCGAGGGGTGAAACGCCGCGAAGCCCTGCAACTGGCTATCGAGGAGCTCGCTCGCACCGGTATTCCGAATCCGGCAGAGCGTGCGAAGGCCTACCCCCATGAGTTCTCCGGGGGCATGCGCCAGCGTGTCATGATAGCAATGGCGCTTATCACCAGACCGTCGTTCCTCATTGCAGACGAGCCGACAACAGCTCTCGACGTCACCGTGCAAAAACAGGTATTGGATTTACTGCGGGCACGCCAAGAAGAACTGGGGACAGCTATCATCCTCATCACTCACGACCTTGGCGTGGTACGCCAATATGCCCACAGGGTGCAGGTAATGTACGCAGGCAGCACGATAGAAAGCGCCCCTACCGAGGAACTGCTGCGCCACCCTCTGCACGCCTATACCCGCTCCCTGATGGCCAGCATCCCGGCTATGCATTCCCGAGGCAGCCGCTTACAAACGATACCGGGGCTTCCGCCGACTCTTCGCAGCCCTGTATGCGGTTGTTCTTTCAAGCCACGAAACATCATCGGCAAGCCGGAGCTTTGTCTCACCGATCGCATTCCGGAGATGGTGGAACACAGCCCCGGTCACTTTGTGCGCAATTGCCCCGGCTGTCTGGCTTGAAATACTGAGTGAATACGTGAAATTTTCTTGCTTTGGCGGTCTTGACATGATAAGATGCGTGCTAGCATGAAAGTTATCACTATTTACGGCAGCAAGAGCGACCTTCCCTTCATGGAGCCCGCTCGCGAGTACCTTGCAGAAAATGGTATTGAGCACGAAGAGGTCATCTATTCCGCACACCGCGATTTACCCGCTCTCATCGAGTACCTGAAAGGTCTTGAGGAAAGTGGCACGAAAGCCGTACTTCTGTGCGTAGCCGGCCTGTCCGCAGCCCTGCCCGGTGTCGTTGTCATGAACACTCAGCTGCCGGTCATCGGGGTACCCGTTCCCTGTGGTCCCCTGAACGGAGTGGATGCGCTTCTTGCTATTTCCCAGCTTCCGGGCGGAGTTCCGGCCACTACGGTGGGTCTGCACAAGAAGACCCCTGTCAACGCCGCTATGGCCGCACATCGCATTATCAACCTCGCCAAGTAAACGCATTTTTCATTCACCATGCCCGGTATCAGCGAAGAAGAGATTGGAAGGGCATTGGATGCCTGGGCCGCTCACCTGTTGCAAACGACAGATGCACAACAGGAGACAGCTCTGGCTATTGTCGGCATCGTGAGCCACGGGGACGTGCTGGCCAAACGCCTGGTGGAGAAGCTTGCCGCAGCCGGCTGCGACGCCCTCTACGGTGCAATAGATATTACCCTGTATCGGGATGACCTTTCCTTTCGAGGAAAGCGCCCGGCTCTGCGTTCCTCCCACCTGCCGTTCTCCACAGATGATTTGCGGCTGGTACTGGTGGATGATGTGCTGAGCACCGGACGCACAGCACGAGCCGCGCTGGAGGTGCTGTGGGAGTACGGTCGCCCGGAAAGTGTACAGCTGCACTGCCTGGCAGACAAAGGAGGCCGCCAGCTGCCTATTCAGCCCGACTATGTAGCCTTCGACCTTTCGGAAGCGCATGCCAAAGAAGTAAAGGTAAGCCTCCGGGAAATCGACGGCAAAGATGAGATAACGTACTGAACTACAACTTTCACATTCCATGAACCCGCGCAAGGATTTAATAACGATTGACGCGTTGAGCGATGAGGATATCCGCACCATACTGGATAGCACCTCAGCCATGAAGGACATCTTTACACGAAGCGTGAAGAAAGTACCGGCACTCAAAGGCAAATCCGTGCTCACCCTCTTCTACGAACCGAGTACACGCACCCGCTCCTCTTTTGAGGTAGCCGCCCATCGTTTGTCGGCAGATGTCACGACATTCACCGTATCCACTTCATCGGTTGTGAAGGGAGAGAGTGTTCACGACACCATCGACACGCTCATGAGCATGAAGATGGACTACATCATTGTACGCCATAAGAATAGCGGCATCCCCGCAGTTATTGCCCGCCACTGCAAGGCCTCCGTCATCAATGCCGGTGACGGCGCACACGCTCACCCCAGCCAGGCGTTCCTGGACGCTTTCACCATCAAAGAGAAATATGGCGAGGTCGCAGGCAAGCGCGTCGTCATTATCGGCGACATCCTGCACAGCCGCGTTGCCCGCTCCACCAGCACCATCCTGCGCCGCCTCGGTGCCCAGGTCGCCTACATGGGTCCCGGCCCGCTCGTGCCGTTGCAGCAGCACACCGGCATACCGCGTTTCACCAACTGGGATCAGATTTTTGAATGGAAGCCGGATGTCATCTACCTGCTGCGCGTACAAAATGAGCGCATTGATTCCCCCTTCTTTCCGGCTGCGGATTACCATGCCGCGTTCGGTGTCACCGAGGAACGCCTGCGCCGCATCGATGACCTCGACCTGAGCATCATGCACCCCGGCCCGGTCAATCGAGGCGTGGAAATATGCGATGCAGCCATGGATTATCGCAACAACCTCATCAATAATCAGGTAGAAAACGGCATAGCCGCGCGTATGAGCATACTTTATCACCTTACCCCCGAGACGCAGAGCAATGACTGACACTTACATCTTAAATGCAACCTGGGCTCTCACCAACGAACGTCTTGACCTGCGAGTGGGACATGGTGATGAGTCAACGGGGATTATTCTCAACGACATTCCCTTGCCCGGCGTAACCGCCGTAGCCCCGGCGGGCGAAATGAGAGTTCCCGCCGGAGCCCGCACCATTGATGCCGACGGGAAGATTCTGCTGCCGGCCCTCTTTGATATGCATGCCACCATTAATCTGGAAGGCCACAGCAAGCGCGAAAGCATTTACCGCGCCGGTCAGGCTGCCAACCGTGGTGGTGTATGGGGTATGCTCGTCATGCCTTCCCGCGGGTTTGTGTTTGACAATGCAGCAACACTCGACAGCTTTGCCGAAGCCGTCAGCGAACGCTCCTTTGCCACTATGGTGCCTGCCGGCTGTATCACTGAGGGCATGAAAGGCGAGCAACAGGCACCCTATAACACACTGTCCGCGCGCGGCATCACCATCCTGAGCGATGGAGGCAACATGCCTGACAACCTGCTGCTGCTATACCGTGCCATGAAGTATGCGGCAGAGATGGATCTTACCTTTGCCATACGCGGTGATGTGCCGGCGCTTACCCGCAATACATATGCTCACCCCGGGACGACATCCTATAAGCTCGGGTTGCACAGTACTCCGGCCTGCGCCGAAGAAATCGGTATTGAAACACTTATCCGTCTTGCAGCCGATACCGGTGCACGGCTGCATATTCAGACAGTCAGCACCGCTGAGGGCGTGGACATCATCCGCAGAGCACGTAGAAGCGGCATGAAAGGCCTCACCGCTGAGGTTGCGCTGCATCATCTGCTCTATACACACGAGGATATAGGCGACTATAACACCACATTCAAAACGACGCCTCCGCTGCGCGAAAAGAAGGATTGCGAGGCACTTCTTGCCGGGCTGAAAGACGGGACGATAGACTGCATCGTCTCTGACCACACCCCCTGCATGCCTTTTGCCAAGAAGCAAGACTTCATCAGTGCGCCGCAGGGCATGGTAGCACTCGACACATTGCTTCCGGCGATTTACACGCATCTGATTAAGCCGGGCAAACTCACATGGGCAGATGTTGTGCGCACCTGCTGCACCGCACCGGCCGCCATTGTGTCGCCCTACGACAGCGAAGAGGACACACCCATCACCGCCCCCCTGCTCCTGTTCTCGCCGGATTCGCCCTACGAAGTAACAGCGGATACGCTCAGCTGCGGCACTCTTAATAACCCGATGCTCGGCACAACGCTGAGCGGCACTGTGACTCTGCCGATTAATTAACTTTTCCTACTCTCTCCTCACTATATGATTATTTACATCATTAGCGATGGCAAGCACGACCACCTCACCCAAACGAGAGGTCTGGCAGATGCTTTGCTGGAACGTGCGCGAAAAGCATGCCCCGAAATGCAACACTCCTGCCATGAGATATCTGTTGCCGGCAAGAGCTGGTTTGCCAAGCTTTTTTACAAAGGTAAGGATTTGGAACTGCCTCGTCCGCATTTAATTCTCTGCGCCGGTCACAGCACCCACCTCGCGGCGTTAAGTCTTGCGCGCCACCTGCGCTGCCTGTGCATGGTATGCATGCGTCCCAGCCTGCCGCTGAGTATGTTTGATTTGTGCATTACCCCCCGCCACGATGTGCCGGAAAACGGCGTTCCTGCCAGCAATGTTTTCCTGACAAACGGCTCCATCAATAATATAAAGCCGCATCCGGAAAAGGAGAAGAAATACACCCTGGTGCTCATTGGCGGTCCCAACAAGGAGTTCAAATGGGAAGCTGAGCACATTCTTACCCAGCTTCGAACAATTGCCTCCAAGAGCAGTCGGCCCATTTTGCTCACGACCTCACGCCGCACACCATCCGACTTCGTGGACGATGTCACTTCCGCCTGCCCGAATATCAGAGTTGAAGCATTCGAACAGACCGGAGACACCTGGGTTGCCGACCAGCTCGCCAGTGCGGCCGAAGTATGGGTAACGCAAGACAGCGGCACCATGGTCTACGAAGCTCTCTCCAGCGGGTCGCCTGTCGGTATTATAGAAATGCCTCGCAAGAGACCGCCGCACAAGAACAAGCAATCTCGCATCGAGCGAGGTATCAATATGCTGATTGCGGATGGTGGTACCAACTCCTTTACCGAATGGGCAAAGACGAACACCCTGCCGCATCCGGAAAACGTTATCGATGAAGCAGCCCGAGCGGCTGACTACATTCTTTCCAAGTTCCCCGACCTTCTTCCCAATTAACAACTTTCGATCAGAAACAACAAACAATACAAAACTATGAAGATTATGCATTTACTCCCCTCTCTCACCTCCGGAGGTGTAGAGCAAGTCGTTCTTGAACAATGTGAAGGATTGATTAAGAACGGCCACGAAAGTGTGGTCGTATCCGGTGGGGGCGCAATGGTTCCAGATATTGAAAATACAGGGGCTCGTCATTTCACCTTGGAAGTAGGCAAGAAGAGTTTTCGCATACCTTTCGTTGTTAGTCAGCTAGCTCAGCTGATAGAAAAAGAACGACCTGACGTACTTAACTTTCACTCACGCCTGCCAGCGTGGTTCGGACACTGGGCTGTAAGAAAACTTCCGATTGAGAAACGTCCTAAAATAGTCGCTACTTTTCATTCCCATTATTCCGTCAACCCTTATTCAGCAATCATGTCAAAGGGTGACAAAGTTGTGGCGGTTTCTGACTTTATGCGAGAGTTTATCCTGAAATGTTATCCGAGCACCCCTGAAGATCGGATTACGGTTATACCAAACTCTATCGATCCTTCGCAGCATAACACAGATTATCGACCTTCTGAGGAATGGTACGAAAAATGGTATGCGCAGTATCCTGAGCTCAAAGGAAAATATGTGATTTGTCTCCCGGGGCGTGTTGCTCGCCAGAAAGGCGCCGAGCATTTAGCCCCCGTTCTTGCATCTCTCAAGAAACGAGGCATACCTGCACATGCGCTGCTCGTAGGAGAAGTAAAAAAACGCAAAGAATCTTTCCGCAAAGAGCTCTTAAGGAAGTTTGAAAAAGCAGGCGTTGCTCAAAATATAACATGGACAGGTCTGCGACGCGACATCCGGGACATTATGGTAGCCAGTAACGTAGTGGTGTCGCTCAATCTCGTTCCTGAACCATTTGGTAAAACGACACTTGAAGCCTTAGCTCTCGGTCGTCCGACTGCCGGTTATGAAGCGGGCGGAGTCGGCGAGCAATTGAGCATATATTTACCCGAAGGCAAGGTAAAAACTGCTGATCCTGAGGCTATGGCTAATCTGTTAGCTGAATGGTATCAAAATCCATGCAAACCACACCGCCCTGTATCTGCCCCTCATCGTAGAGAGGATATGATTAATGCCTACATAGCCGTATACAAAGAGCTGTGTGAGCAAAAATAACACATGAGAATCATCCACTACAGTCCTAAATTACGTAGCGGCGGGCCATCAGCTCTGGCTGCGGATTTGGCATGCGCTCTGCAAAGCAGCGATTGTGAGAACATCGTTGTCTCGCCGCCCTGCGAACTTATCAGCCGACAAAACGCAGCGGGGGTCAGGCATATTATCAGCCGCAGTATCAACCTGATGACGACCTGGCAGGAGATACGACGCCTCCGCAATATCATCCGCAATCATAAGCCGGCTGTAGTACAAGTATATTCTGCTGAGGCTGCATGGGTTACGAGCATGGCAAGTCGCCGTTTGCGACCGAGCGCCCGTCCCCGTATCGTTGGTGTTCTGACAGGATACCCAACACCGGGGACTCCTAAAGTGGGGTGGCGCCACTGCCATGTATTCACAGCTATATCGAAGCATCTGCGCAATGTTTTGGACGCCCCCGGCTCCCCGCTGAGCAGCAAGCCATGGGTTATCCCTTATGGCGTGAATGAGCGCCTGTGTTACCCCGGCTACACCCCGACTACGGCCTGGCTGGAACAATGGCGACGCAACAATCCGAACGCCGGAGCCGACAAAATGTCCATTTGTGTTCCCGGTGCTATTTCTCCGCTTCACGGGCTGGAAGACATCGTCCCCATTCTGACGGGGTTGCTACGTTCCGGAATCGGAGCACATGTCTTTATTGCCGGCGACACCCGCCGCGCCAACGAAGACTACGTTGCTGAGCTGAAACAAAAGTTTGCAGATGCCCAACTGAGTGACCACATCACTTGGATTGGTGCCAGAGCCGACCTGCGCGACGTCCTTTGTGCCTGCGATGTCACGCTCTCACTCACCCGCGAACCGGCCACCTGGGATCGACCAGTGCTGGAAGCGCTGACGCTCGGGCGCCCGGTTGTCGGCTACGACCACGGGGTAATCGGAGAGTTGCTGGAGGCCTTTTTGCCGGAGGGGCGAGTTGCCCCGGGCGATACAGCCTCCATCATCGATACACTGTCGCAGTGGAACACCTACAGCCCCTCCACGGCCCCGGAAATTCCTTTCCCCTACCGTCTTTCCGACACAGCCGCAACATACAAGAAACTCTACAGGGAAATTGTACCGCAAGCGAAGTCCTGATTACGGAGACACGAACGAAGGTCGCCATAGACCGCTCCTCATTCCCGGAAATAAGCAGAGCATCATCCGTCGAGCGCTTTTTTGCAAGTAAATTACGGCAGATGTCTTGAAAAATAACTCAATTTATGGTATATTTCGCGGCATGCCCCGCATCGCACTCATCCAGCAAGAGGCCGTAGCAGATCCGGCAGAAAACAAGCGCCTGCAAATGGAGGCCATACGCGAGGCCGCCGCCGGCGGCGCACAAATAGTTTGCACACAGGAGATGTGCACGACTCTCTATTTCTGCCGCACACAAGACTGTGAGCTGTTCAACACGGCAGACTCCATCCCCGGGCCTTGGACTGATGAACTCTGCGACTTAGCGCGCGAGCTGAGCATTGTTATCGTGGCAGCCGGCTTCGAAAAGCGAGCCACCGGCCTTTATCACAACACGGCCTGGGTGATTGACGCCGATGGCACCTTCCTCGGGCTCTACCGTAAAATGCATATTCCCCAGGATCCGGGATTCGAAGAGAAGTTCTACTTCACGCCCGGAGATTTGGGTTACAAATGCTTCGACACGAAGTACGGGCGCATCGGCGTGCTGATATGCTGGGATCAGTGGTATCCGGAAGCAGCAAGACTTACTGCCATGCAGGGTGCCGAAATTATCTTTTATCCGACAGCCATCGGCTGGATTCCCGGTGAAGAGGAACTCTACACCGCCCAGCACTGCGCATGGGAAACGGTACAGCGAGGCCACGGTGTTGCAAATGGTTGCTACATCTGCGCCGTGAATCGCTGCGGAAAGGAAGGCGAAACAACCTTCTGGGGGCAAAGCTTCGTCAGCGACTACTGCGGGCAAATTGTAGCCAAAGCACCGGTCAAGGAACGCACCGTCCTTTTTGCAGACCTCGACCTCGCCGCCCTCGAGGCACACCGCCGCATCTGGCCTTTCTTCCGCGACCGCCGAATCGATTCATACACCGGCATCACGCAACGATGGGGTAAATAATTTTTCGTATGACGACAGAAATCAGCACAGGCACCAAGCCGCCGCTGCGTGTTATCGTAGTGGGCATGGGTGTGCGCTCCATGATTTACACCCGAGTTGCACTCACTAACCCGGAGCTACTGGAAATTGTAGGGGTGGTGGATGTGGATGAAAAGCGCAGGGAGTATGCCCGCGTCACCTTCGGGCTGGACAAAACCTGCTGTTTCACAAGCGTCGAGGAACTCGTATCAGTGCCGCAGTTTGCCGATGCCGTTATCAATGGCACCATGGACAGACTCCATGTGAGCACCAGCATTCCCCTGCTTCGTCATGGCTACGACATGCTGTTGGAAAAACCCTTTGCTCTTAACGAAGAGGAAGCCAGAGAACTGCTTGAATGCGTGCGCGAAACCGGCCGCACCGTCATGGTATGCCATGTGCTGCGCTATGCTCCGTACTTTCAGAGGCTCAAGCGAGCCATGGAAAGCGGAGAGATCGGCAGAGTCATCAACATCCGCATGTCCGCACAGGTGAACTACTTCCATGAGAGCGTATCGTTTGTACGCGGAAAATATGCCTCGGCCGAGATATGTGGCTCCGGCATGTTGCTCACCAAGTGCAGCCATGATCTGGATTTGATGGCCTGGCTCATGGGCGAGAATCACCCCCGCCGCATTGCCAGCGTCGGCAGCATGTTCCAATTTGTCCCGGAGCAGGCACCGGAAGGCGCCGGCACCCATTGTCTTACCGATTGCCCGGTGGAGCGCGATTGCCCCTACTCCGCCCGGCGCCTCTACATTGAACACCCCCAGCGTTGGGCAGATAATGTGTGGCACGACTCCAACATGCGCCGTCCGGAAACCGACGAAGAAAAGCAAGCCATTCTCAGCGCCCCGGATAACCCCTACGGCGCCTGTGTCTACCGCTGCAAAACTGATATTGTGGATCATCAGTCCGTCCTCATCGAATATGCCGATGGCGCGACAGGCACCTTCTCCATGACCGGAGGCTCCTCCATATCCGAGCGAAGCATCCACATCACCGGTACTCGCGGTGAAATATACGGCACATTTGAAACAGGCCGTTTCACCATTTCCACCATTGCCCCCGAGGCTCCAGAAGGACGCATAAGGCATGTAGTAGACGTTACGGAAGCACAGGAAGGCCGCCACCACGGTGGGGGCGACCGCGAAGTTGTGCTGGATTTCATAGCCTACCTGCGCGGTGAGCCGACATCCCCCGGCAAAACGCTGATAGAGGATTCCATCACCGGGCATCGCATTGTCTTCCTTGCAGAAAAATCCCGGCTGGCCAACGGAGCCATGCAAAACTGGTAACCAACGCAGCATGACTGACACAACTGCCGCTAATCGCCCTGATTTCCGGTATCCGGATTTGCCCATCTCCCGCCGCAGGAAGGAGATAGCGGAGGCGTTGCGCCACAACCAGGTGGTTGTGGTAGTGGGCGAAACCGGCAGCGGTAAAACCACGCAGCTCCCCAAGATTGCCCTCGAAGTGGCAGGCAACAGGCGAGGCATGCTCGGCTGTACCCAGCCCCGCAGGCTGGCGGCTGTGGCCGTAGCACGAAGAATCGCCGAAGAGGTGGGCTGCGAGCTTGGCGATTATGTCGGATACCAGGTGCGCTTCGATGACAAAACCGGGCGCAACACCCGGTTAAAACTCATGACCGATGGCATCCTGTTGGCAGAAACACAGGATGATAGGGATTTACGCAAATACCATACCATCATTCTCGATGAAGCCCATGAGCGAAGTCTCAACATTGACTTCCTGCTCGGGTATATGAAACTGCTGCTGACCCGCCGCCCGGATCTTAAGCTCATCATCTCCTCCGCTACAATGGATGCCGGGGCTTTCTCCGAGTTCTTCGGCGGAGCCCCCATCATCAACGTCGAAGGGCGCACCTACCATGTGGACTTGCATTACATGCCGCAGCGCCATCCGGATGAAGAGTTACCGCAGCATGTGGCTCGTGCCGTTACCTGGTTATCAGAGCTTGATGACCGGGGTGACGTGCTAGTCTTTCTTCCCGGCGAACGCGAGATTCGCGACTGCGCCGATGAACTGGAATACCTGAACCTGCCGCACACAGACATCCTGCCCCTCTTCGCCCGCCTAGGCCTGGCGGAACAACAGCGCATTTTCCGGCCATCGAAAAACACCAGACGCATTGTTCTGGCAACCAATGTCGCAGAAACATCGCTTACCATTCCGGGGATCATCTATGTTATCGACAGCGGATTAGCCCGTATTTCCCGCTACCTGCCGGGGCGGCAGATTCAAAGGCTACAGGTAGAACCCATATCGCAGGCCAGTGCCCGCCAGAGAGCCGGCCGATGCGGCCGTATCACCGAGGGTGTTTGTATTCGCCTGTACTCAGAAACAGACTTTGAGCAACGCGACGCCTTCACCGACCCGGAAATCAAGCGCAGCGCGCTGGCAGGTGTAATCCTACGCATGGCAGACCTGCGACTTCCCCCGCTCGGTGAATTTCCGCTGCCGGATCCGCCAAGTCCCCGCCTCATCAACGAGGGCTATAAAACCTTGCGGGAAATAGGCGCGCTTGACCGCAGCAAGAAAATGACGGATACCGGGCGCAGCCTGGCCAGGCTCCCGCTAGATCCGCGTCTGGGGCGAATGCTGCTGGAGGCCGGGCACGAGCACTGCCTGGCGGAAATGCTTGTTATCGTCGCCGGGTTGAGCATCATGGATCCGCGAGAACGCCCGCAGGAGTTCACAACACAGGCCGACCAGGCGCATGCCCAATGGAAAAACGCAGACAGCGACTTCCTTTCCATGCTTTCCCTGTGGCGCAGTTCCCTCGAGTTCCGCGAAAAACGGACGCTGAAACGTAACCAGCTCAGAAAATGGTGCTCTAAAAACTACCTCAACTTCCTGCGCATGGTGGAATGGAACAATCTGACTCAGGATTTAGCCGCCGCTTTGCAGGAAACACTTCGCTGGCGCATACCGGAACTTCCCCCCGCCGACAAACAAGCCACGCCCGAGATGATTCACCGCTCGCTTCTAGCCGGCGCCCCGCTCCAAATCGGTGTATGGAGACCGGAGGATAAAGTATACAGAGGCGCGGGCGGACGCGATTTCAGCATCTTCCCCGGTAGCGGTCTTTTCCGGCGCAACAAACGAGCAGAGTGGATTTTCGGCTCAGAGCTGGTAGAAACGAGCAAGCTATTCATGCGCCGCTGCGCAGTGTTGGATCCCGCCTGGGTCGAACAGGTCGCGCCACAACTCTGCGCATGCCATGCCTATGATGCAGCGTGGGATAAAGATGCAGGCGTAGTTCATGCCAAAGAGCGAGTCACCTGCGGCGGCCTTACTATCATTGACTCCCGCCGCATCTCCTACGCTCGCTACAACCTGCAGGCTGCACGCGAAATCATGATTCGTGAGGGCATTCTGGGGATGCAGCTGCGAGACGAGCCCCCCTTCATTCGCCACTTGCAGGAAATGAGGGAAACGGTGCGCACCACCGAAGCGAAATTACGCAGGCGAGATCTCATCTGGTGTGAAGAAGGTGTCTACAACTTCTTTGCCGGCATATTGCCCAAGGATTGCGCCTCTGCCAGAGCCCTGCGCCGCTGGCGCGAAAAAGCAGAGGCAACATCCCCCGAACTCCTCTTCGTTCCCTACGAGGATTGTGTCTATCCCGGTGAGGATCATGCCCCGGCAGACCTCTACCCGGATGAAATAACCGTCGGCGACATCACCTGTGCCGTCTACTACGCCCACCATCCCGGCGAGCCTGATGACGGCGTCACCCTAGGCATTCACATTGACAGCTTTACCGATTTCCCCGACTGGTTGCCTGAGTGGGGAGTACAGGCGCATCTGGCAGACAGAGCCGAGATATTGTTGCGCACACTTCCCAAAGACGTGCGACAGTTTCTCATGCCCATCGGCAGTGCGGCAGATGATTTTGCGGAGGAATGGTACGACCGCACACCCGACCGTCCCCTCAGCCAGGCACTGGCAGAATTCGTTATGCGCCGCACGCAGAAATTCTGCAATGCCCAGCAGTTCGATTTTTCCAGAATCCCTAACGACCTGCAAACAAAAGTCTGGGTGTTCAATGATGAGGAACAGACGCTCGCCATGGGCAGCAATATGCAGGCTCTCCGCGAGCGCTTAGAAAGCGTTCGTCAAAAACGCTTCAAGAAAAAAGCAGCTCGCACCTTCTCCGCCACCGCCATGACCCGCTGGGACTGCGGCGACCTGCCTACCACCGTCGAGGTAGGCACCGGCACGGGATACCCCGCTTTGTTTGATGACGGAGAGCACGTTCGCATCAAAGTGTATCCCACCGAGGAAGAAGCCCGACACATCCACCGTATAGGAGTGCGTCGTCTGGCGCTGATTCGGCATGGCGATTTCATCAGCAGCATACGCAAACGATTGCCCATCAAATCAGTTGAGGCAAAACTGGCTATCACCACACTGGGCGCCTGCCCTAAAAATAACGTAGCCGATACCATCTATGCCGCCATGGATGCAACACTGGCACCGCTGCCATACAACGCCGCAGATTTTGATGCTGCCTGCCTGCGCATGCGCGAAAAACTCTACGACACCATTGCCGGCCCCTTGGCCAAAGTGTGGGAGCAACTGGCTGCAGCCGATGCACCGCTGCGCGAGTTCTGTCTCACGGCAAGCCGCGACCGCTATGCATCCCGCATTGCCGAAGACCTGCAACGCGAGTGGCAATGGCTCACACGCCCCTTCTTCCTTTCGGAGCTGCCTCCCACAACCCTTCAGGATATTTCACGTTTTGCCCGCGGACTTCAGCAACGCCTCCAGAAAATCGCTCAGCAACCGGCAGTCCGTGAGCTGGAGCGTATCGACGCCCTCAACGCTGCCATCATTCCGGGCTTTTATGAGGAATATCCGCGCCATGTCCACTCACCCGCCTGGCAGGCATACGGCCTCATGGTGGCAGAATATCGGCTTTCGCTCTTTGCCCCCACCTTGTCACTCAAGGGACGCGCCTCCGTCAAGAAGCTGGTATCCGCAGCAGAACTCCTCAACAACTAACCCAACAATACCCCATCGTTATGGCCTCCATGTTCCCCGCTTGTTTCACAAATCAAAGCCCCAACTCCGGTGTGGTGGGAGAACGTATTGTCTACGAGTTTCTGCGTGATAACCTACCGGATGATTGGATTGTCATCCACGATTTATGGCGCTATTTCTTCCAACACAACCGGAAACAATACGCCAATTACGAAACGGACTTCATCGTACTGGTTCCGAACAAAGGCCTGTTGGTGATAGAAGTCAAAAATGTTCGCACCCTCTGGGTTGAATCGGGCCAGTGGATGTTTCTTGACGAACAGGGGCGCGAAAAGCCCCTCGGCTCCTACATATCGCCCGTGCAACAGGCCTATCTCGGCTCCAAACGCCTCATGGATTGCCTTAGCTATCGCTTCGATGTGAACCATGTCGAGTTTCGCAGCCTAGCCATCCTCCTGCAGCAGCGGCGAGATGATGTCGGCCTGCCGCAAGGGTTGGATGACATGATGGTATTCGGCATCGAAGAAATGCAGGACAACCTACAGCAACGCATAGAGTCACTCTTTATCAACGGGCATGCGTTTGCCCGGGAGCAGATGGAGGCCATCCGAGCCTATCTCGTTCAAACGATTCAGTATGAGAAAAACCTGCGCAGCCATGCCTCAATGCTCGATATGGCGAGCGAAACACTGACCCGCACACTCTACCTGCTGGAAAACAGCACCGGGGGCATTCGTGTGGACGGCTGTGCCGGCTCCGGCAAGACGCTGATGGCGGCCTCGGAAGTCAAGCGAATCGGGAAACGCATCCTGCAAAACGAAGGACAAGAGCGCATCCTGCTGCTCTGTTTCAATCGGCATCTCGCCCATAACCTGCGCGAACAGAAATCCATTTACAAACTGCGTCAAGCCGACATTGTTTACGCCAATACCTTTGCTCGATTCTGCGATGATGTGCTGACACCGCTCAACTTGACAATAGATTGGCGCAAAGCCGAAAGTGAGGTTGCTGCCTATACGCGCCAGCTCCGTGAACAGATTACCCAAAATTGGCAATTCGATTATGTGTTTGTCGATGAAGCACAGGATTTTCACCCATCCTGGTGGCCACTTGTCAAGCAAGCCCTGCGCCCCAATGGCAAGCTCTATCTTTTTACCGATACCAACCAATCCCTTTACGGCCATAAAAACACCGTTCCGGAGCCGCCCACTCGCATTACCCTGCATCACAATATCCGCAACAGCAAGGATATAGCAACCTATAGCCACACACTCCTGCCACCGGGCACAACAGTCTACGCTCTTCCCCTTAACTCGCAGAAAGTGCATATTCTACCGGGGTCTGACAATGTAGACACCCGCGCAGCCAAGGCGTCAAAGCTTGTCAGCGAGTTGTTACAAACCTATTCAGCACGCGATATTGTCGTCCTCTCCCCGTGGAAAAAAGCGGAAAAATCATCTCTTTGCCGCATACCGGGTGTTGCAGGAGCTCAGCCAGGCGAACAGCCGGAACAATCCCTTGCCCGCCATGAACGCTGGCACCGGAACGAACATGTGCTCGGAGAGAGCATTCGCGCCTTCAAAGGCCTTGAATCACTCATCGTCATCCTGACAGATATCCCCGCATTAGGAGAAACACCGGCTTTCTCCCTCAATGATTTCTATGTAGCCTGCACACGAGCCCGTGTGGCGCTCTACATCATCCCCACCCTAACGGGTGAACCCTTTGTGCGCGAAGTACAGAGACGCTCCGCCGCTCCTGAATCAGCACCCGGGGATTTCACGAGATTTACTTGACGCCTGCAACCGTGTATGCTATAAGAATGGTACGCAAAGCAATTCGCCTCCGCTCATGAATTATCAGCTCTACATCTTCGATTGCCTGACAGGAAAATTACGTGTGTCGGATGGCAGCTTTATGACTATCGGCAAGAATCCCAAGAGCACATTCCGAGTGACGATGGCCGCCGATAACGGAGGTGTCTTCGCCCAGCGAGACGGCAAATGCCGCTTCTTCCCGCATTCCTCACTGGAATCATACTCCCTTGATGGGCATGCACAATCTCACGACCACAACATTCTGCCCGACAGCACCCACCTTTTCGTTCTGGCCGGCGGATGTTTTATCTGTTGGTACGGCAGCGAGGAAAACAGACCGGACTTTGCAGCCTATCGCCCACGCGTATGGTACATCTACACCCCCGAAACGCGAGCATGGAGTTCGGCACATGCGCTGCTTGATTTGCCTCGCTGCCCCGAAGCCGCATCTAACACAGCGCTTGCGGCCTTCGAAGGCCTGGGACACCAGGCCTTTCGCTTGTCAGATATCCTCAGCGTAGCCGATTTCGTATCACGCATGGAAGGTGCCGTACAGCGAGCCCACATGCAAGGCTCCACCCCCAAGGGAAAATACCGATGCCCCTCCTGCAGGGCTACATTCATCAAAGAGGAAGCCCTTTTCATTGCCACGCATCCCTCGCTCTGCGGTGATGAACGCCTGGGGCCGGATGCCATGCAACGCTTTGCCCCCGAAGTCATCACCAAGGCAGACTATGCCACCGACAGCCGCGGCTCCCGCTGCCATGAGCGAGCCTGCCCCTACTGCCACCACAAGCTGCCGCCCTATTTCGGGCAAATTAACCAGCATATCATCTCCCTCGTCGGCGTACCGTCCGCCGGCAGGTCGTATTACCTCTCATCACTGGTGCATGAGCTGGAGCGTACCATGCCCCGCGACTTCGGAATCCCCTTCCGAGATGCCGACCCCACGTCCAACGCCCCGCTCAACGACATGCGTATGCGCGTGTTCACGGCGGACTCACCCCAGGCGGCACATCTCGGTAAGACGCACCTCAGCAACAGCCTCTACCGCAAAGTTTGGAAAGATGGCGCCTACATCAACATGCCGCGCCCCTTTATCTATACCCTCAGCAAAGGATCAGGGGCACACTCGATTGTCTTCTACAACAACCGAGACGGGAGCGAGGCGCAAGGGGTGGATTCCTCCCTCAACCACCTCAAAGTTGCCGATGCTCTCTTTTTCCTGTTTGACCCGACAACAAATCCGGAGTTCCGAGCTCTTCTGAAGAATGAAGATGACCCGCAACTGCGAAATTGCCTCACCCCGCCGGGGCGCCAGGCTCGTCTGCTGGCCGACATGGAACACCGCCTGCGCTCCGCCCTCAACCTCAAGCCGGGACAACGCGTCAACACGCCGCTGGCAATCATTCTGGGCAAGAGCGACGCCTGGCGCAGCCTGCTGGGGGCTGAACCCCTGCTCCCACTGGTGAGAAACGGACAACTCAAGCAGGAAAACATCATCGCAAACTCCAATCGCCTGCGCGAACTTCTCTTCCGCATCAGCCCCAACATCTGCACCAACGCCGAGGCTGTGTCTGACAACGTGTGCTACTTTGCCGCCTCCGCTATGGGTGCCGCCCCCGTGGAGTTCACTGATGAAGAAACAGGAGACGTCGTCATGGGCCCCGCTTCCGGCAGCCTCAATCCCTTCCGAGTCACCGACCCGCTCTTATGGGCTCTCAGCAGCCTTGAGCCCTCACTTTTCCCCGGCACTAACAGCTGATTAAGCTCCCGATCATGTCTTACCAATGCATTTTCAGCGGCCCTCTACTTCCCGGACAATCCCGGGTTGCGGAGCGGCGCATCCTCTGTAATAGCATCCCTCAGGCACTGGAGCAGGAGCTCTCGGCCATCAGCCGCCCGCACCCCGGCTCTCGCCCGACACAACAGGGTGAACCCTCCTTCAACTACCGCCAGGTGATATGCGCGGCCACCTCATTCCACATTCTGAGCTGCACGCACTACCACACCGCAGACAATGGCTATACCACCCGCTTGTTAGCCCTGACGGAAGATGAAGTGCAAGCCCTGCGACGCAACGCCTCTCGTCCCACCCCGGCCGGCGTCATTGTTGCATTGGGAAAAATCGGCGTCTGGGATGCAGACAACGAGGATGTCGAAACAGAGCCCCGACTGACGGCGGCTGCACTGCCGGATGCCTCTGTACAACCCACTTGGAAGCAGCTTTCCGGTCACAAAGGCAATGCAAAAGCATTTTTTGTATACCCCTACGACCGCGAATGCATCATCACAGTACCGCGCGGCACCTCTACGGAGGACATCTTGAAACTCTGCCATGAGAGTGATTGGCTCACATCCTCCAGAGGATGGGGTAAGACCTTTACGACACACGGAAGCGAGCAGGATACGCACCAGGAGTTCACACGAATCTTCACCACTCCCGGCAGCAAAATAGAAAAAGACGCCATAGCCCGCGCGGCTACCATCCTGACAATTAATGATGAACTGGTCATCACGCAGGAAAACGATACCGTCCCTGTTTCTGCACCTCTCGGCGTCAACACGCATCATCAGCCCATTGCTTTCGCCCCACCTCCCACGCACACTTCTGCACCGGCCATTCCATACAAATATACGGAAACGCCTGATGAGGACGTGTTCAACATCCTACCTAAGCCCAAGAAGTGGGTGCGCCTTGCCTTTGTTCTGGGCGGTCTCGGTATTATCTGGTGTGCATCCTCACTCGTTTCGGGGATATTCATTGATGATGCCGGTGAAATTACCGGGCAAATCATTACGAAAATCAACGAGCAGGAGGATATTCAGCTACTTTCGGAGCTGGCGTCAGCCCCCTATTCCCCCAACTCGACAGCACGAAAGCTTGACCAGCTTGAGTCACACCTGCGAGCCTTGCCACCCACTGAGAAGCCCATCAGAAAACGCGAACTGCTGCGAGAATGTGTACAGTTGCTGCGATGCGCCTCCACGGATGCGCACGGACACCCGAGCAATATGAGCCGCCTCATCGAATGTGCTGAGGCTTTGGATATTTCACCGGATGGACTTTGCCGGCTCTACCTGAATGAAGCGATACACGACCGCCCGCTTGAAGAGTGGCAGAGCAACACCAGCAACACAGAATTCCAAGGATGGCTGCATTTGCTCAGCCAATGGTCTTTCATCAAGCCGCTACTTCAGGAGGAAAAGTTCTACCCCTACATGGCCGACGTGCTTGATAAAAACAGCGTAACAACAACGGACATAGGAGAGGAGCCCGTCACCCCCACACCTGCGGTCGTGACACCTGAACCGGAGCCGAAGGTTGACGCCACCCCGGAGCCGACACAGCAGACTCCGGAACAGGACATAACGGATGCTCTGGTGCCCGAACTCGTCACCGTTGGCCGCCAACTTCCGGCAGGGTTGCGTAAACTTTTCTCCGGTGAAGAAGTGAAGCTGACAAACTGTGAATATGAAGCCATCGCCATAGGCTCCAACACCACAGCACTCATCCCGCCCACGGTTGTAAAGCACGGGCAGAAACTCAGCATCACCCCCGGCGACAATGCCAACACCTGGCTCATCCGGGCAGAAGGCACCGCCGCACCGGTGCGTATGACACTTTCCCAAGACGGCATACTCACCGCCCTCAGCAGCAACGGAGTACCAACGGCTGTCAAACTTCGCCACATCGACAACTCCCGTCGCCAAACTTACCTGCTGATTCCGTCTCTGGAAATCCCGGTAGTGGGAATCCTCTCTAAAGCTCCGGCCAAAGCCACTCCCTCCCAGCTGACGATTACACCGGATCGCCTCACACTCGGCAAGCCGGAACCCAATGCGCCAGCCGGCAAACTCGACTTGCAGAAACACAACGACTTCAGCAACCTCAACACAGAAGTCCCGGTGACACTCAATCCGCCACTGCACATCGTTCTGCCGAATTTCACGGGTAAAAATCAGATTATAGCCCTGCAACCGGATGCAAAACAGGCCATTCCCTACAGTTGGAATCACAAGCGTATCACCACCGACAGTGATAGTATCAACTCATGGGCTTGCTCCATAAACCGCCGGTATTCCTTTGCTGCGCCGGTGCTGCAAACCTTCCTACAGGTGGCCAATAGCTCCTGCTGCGGCGAAGTCCCCAACGGCGACCCTCGCTACAGCATTGCTGCACTCTATAGCGTAGCAGATGAAAAACACAAAGGAAAAACGCGTAAGGAATTTAATGCCGTGGTGGATCGCTTCTACAGCCTGCACACCGACAAACGCTTCGTTTCCCGACTGCCGCTCATCCTGGGAACAGACCTGGGCTTAGAGCTGACGGATGATGAAATCAACAAACGCGGCGCCACCCACAACCAAGCGCGTAATCGAATCACCCGCACGCTCAAGGAAAGCAATATCCGCCGGATTATGCGCCTGCGCATCTGCGAGCTTCTTACCCGCAGTGTCACCCGAGCCTACGAGGCCGCTTACGCGAAACAGACCGTTGATTCCGCCGTCAACCTGCAATTAAAACTGGAGCGCGTCAGCCTCGGCCCGGACAGCGAACTCACTTGGTACTTTATCTTACAAACACCCACTCCCTGATGGCACGCAAAAACGACCAATCATACCAAAGGACGCTGCGCCGATACGCCATTGCGGGAAATCTCAAAGCTTGCCGACATCTGCTCTTACAGCGCCTGGAAGAAAAGCCCGATGACGAAGAGGCCAAGAACGAACTCCAACGCCTGGAGGACGGCCTGCCGCTGCGTGCAACCGAAACAGCCGCTCAGCGCAAAAAACGAGAAGCAACGGAAGCTTGCGAAACGCTTCTGAACATCATGGATTTGTACCCGGAGCCCAGCCTTTCCACCAGAAGCACGGAGCGACTGAGCGATTTGCGCTCCAGAATACAGGAGGCGCTCCGCAAACTCAAGGCAGCAGGACAATCAGAAAGCCCGGCTCTGAAAGCATATAACACCAGCCTGCAAAAAGAACTGCGTCGCCGCGGTCTGGGACGTGTCCGCCGCCGAGGGATTCGCACCGGGGGCATTTTAGGAGCAGTGGCCCTCATCGCGGGCATCGGCATGCTGTGCTACAAACGCGCCGCTGATTTGGAATCGGATTTAAGGCAATCCCTGCAAGCAAAAGCCTGGGAGCGCGCGCAGAACATCGCATCGGTAGCCGATACTCCATTTAACAGACTATTGTGCTCCGAGCTGGAAAACACAATACATCAGGCCAATCGCTGGCTTACAGACATGGAGAACAGACGCAAGCGGCTTGAAAAGCACATTTCCCGCATCGAAGCCGGACACGGCAGCGTCTCGGACATGCGCCTGTCGCTCCGCGCGGAAATTGAGCGTGAGCTCGAAGCCATGCCGGCGGATTTCAGCAGCCTCACCAACCGCTGGAACAAACTCTGCGAAAAAGAAAAAGCCGCGTTGGAGTACCAAAAATCACTTCTCGTGCGCCAACTGCTCACCCCGCTCTCGCCGCTTCCGACCTACACCGGCAACCCGGCGGAAGATACAGACGCGCTGGTAGTGCTGCGAGCTGAAGCCCGTGGGCGCCTGCGTCTGTTCCGAGACGCCCCGAAGAGTTATAAGTTAGATGCCTCATTTACCTCCTCGGCCGAGGAGCGTCTGGCATTCATCCGCACCTGTCAGGCAGAAATCGACGCCTACAAGGATCTTTTGCAGCGCCTGCGGCACCAGCGTACCTACGACCGCTTCCGCGAAACACTGCAAAACTACACCCCCCGGCACTACACCCCGGCCATAGCGCTCATGAAGATACGCGACAAGCTGCCGGCGGAAGAAAACGTACGCAGCCTCATCCAGGATCCTGAGCGCAAAATTGATGACAACGAAACGAAAGCCGCCATCGACACACTGCTGAAAAACGGCCCCACCTTTACGGCGGCCTATCCGGCCACGCAAACTCAGGTGCACCTGATGGAGGATATCTTCACCGCGCCCTCGTTACAAGTCTGCCTGTATGAAATCACCCACGCAGACGGCCGTGTGTGCTACACAGAACAGGAACCCACTATCGATGCCAGCAAGCGGGTTCACATCAGGCGCTCCGATCTGGACCCCGGCTTCAGCACCGGCAATCGCGATGTTTACTGGGATGACGCAGCCAACGTCTGGAAGCGAACCATCGACACCCGACCGCTCAAAAAAGCCATCAACATCGATAAGCCCACCTTCTTCCGCGACAGGAATCTTCCGGCTCTGCTGACAACGGTACTGAACTTCAGGCACCGCAACTGCCCGGCACTCGCCACGGCTTTCATTTACCACCGTCTGCTGCAACTCATCAGCGAGCACAAACACCCCCTGCTCACCGGCATCAGCTACAGCCCCACCCTGCGCAAGCACGCAGCCTCCTTCAAGCAACTGGTAGAAAAACACGGCATCGAGCTCCGTGCCGGATGCTGGCTGGGCAAATCACCGCAGCTGAGTGCGGCCGAGCAGGACTTCGACAACTGGTTCCGTACCCACAGTGGCGCAGATTACACGAAGGAAATCAAGCAGAACTTCGGCTCGCTTGTCAAAGTGGGAGCCAGCTTCAGCGGCTACATCAATGAAAAGGGACAAGCCGCCATCTTCCGCAATCTCGCCCCGGATACCGCTATCTGGTACCTCTCAACAGAAGGCGGCATCATCGCCACCAAAGCCGGTGAAGCCCCGGAATCGCCTGCTATCTTCTCACCTGTGTTCACCGCCACTCGTCCATAATCCCCCCCCATCCTTACGTCAATGCTCATCGCCCTGATGTCAGACATACACGACAACACCACCAACCTGCTGCTCGCGCTGGCAGAGGCGGAGCGCATGGGATGCACCCACCTGCTCTTTACGGGCGACATGGCCACACTGAGCACCTTTCGCACCTTGCGCGAGGAATGGCCGCACGGCATAGACCTTGTATTCGGCAACAACGAGTTCGACCGCCGTACCTTCATGCAACTGGCGGAGCAGTTTCATGACACCTGCCACCATGGGGATACCGCAGACATCAACCTGGCCGGGCGCCGCATCTATCTGACACATTACCCGCACATCGCTGCGCAGGCCGCTCAAATCGGGCTTTACGATGCCGTATTCTTCGGCCACACACACTTTGCCGAGCAGCACACCTGCGGCAAAACACTGCTGGCCAACCCCGGCGAAATAGCAGGGGTACGCAGCGCTCCCGGGTTCGCCGTCTACAATACACAGGACAATTCACTGACTCACCACCGACTCTGATGACCTACCTCTGTTACAACCTGAGCGAGCTACCGGCCGATGATTCAGCCGTCAGTACGCTCAATGACGAGGAACGAGCCATCTACGCCCGGCGTGGCGAGTCTTTCCTGAAGACCCGAAGCACCCTCAAGCGCGCGCTTGCCATGAGGCTCGGCTGCGATGCACAGATGCTTCGCCTGGCCACCGGCGAGCACGGCAAGCCCTATTTACCGGGCTGCCAGCTCCATTTCAACATCAGCCACTCCGGCGACCTGCTCTGCATAGCCTTTCACCACGCCCCCATCGGCATCGACGTACAGCAGATACGCCCGGCTCAGGCAACCCCACGCCTCGCCAGACGTATCATGTGCCCGCAACAACTCGCCGCATGGCAACAACGAGGAGCCGACACTCAAGAGTTCTTCGACTGCTGGTGCACAACCGAAGCACTCGTCAAGCAGGCAGGCGCCACCATCTGGCAGGCAAAGCAATTCCCCTACCTCTGGCACACCGGGCACATTCGCCTGCTTGCAGACACGCCAATCCGAGTCAACCTCTTCGCTCCTGCGCCGGGATACCGAGCGGCAGTAGCTTTCTCCACTTCAAGCTTGCAGGCTCCTGCCGAACATGCTAATATGATACATCAGATGCAGTCATGATTGAGTATCTTTCTTCTCAGCCTCTCTATAAATGGGTTAACAGCTCACTTTTAATCGGTAGCCTGCTGCTGTGTTACCTGCTCTGGATTTTCGGCTTCGTCCGTCAGCAGCTAACCGGCCTCGGACTGCCACGCATCAGTCGTTTCAGCGGAAGCTCATTTCCCGGCATTGCCGATGAACTCTTCGTCCTCATCTTCATGGGATTTTTTGCGACGAGCGCACTGACCAACCAATTCTCAGCACCGGCAGAACACACCCCTGACAACATCTGGATGAGCACATTCATCCACATCATCATTTTCTGCCCGTTTGCACTGCGCTATATCACTTTGCCCATGCCACAGCACCGGCCGCTCAGGTACCTGCTTTACGTCTTTGCCGGGCTCATCTGCATCTATGCCTTCAACTTTGTGATCAACGCCAGCGGCTTCTGCAATTACCTGATAGAACTCACAGGAAGCCCCAAATTACAGGAGGTCAGCACCGAGCTATCACAAAACAAGAATTCACCCGCACTGGCCGGCCTTTGTTTCAGCTCTATCATCGCAGCCCCGATTTTGGAGGAGTTCGCTTTCCGCGGCTTCCTATTCAACGTGCTGAGGCAGAGATGCGGCATCATCGCCGCAACACTGGCTTCATCCCTTTTATTCTCTGCCGTACACGTCTCTCTCATACAAACACTGCCTCTCTTTGTTTTTGCCTGCGTTCAATGTGCTTTGTACGAAAAAACGCGCTCGCTGACGTACTGCATTCTGCTGCACATGATATTCAATACTATCTCCACCATCGCCATTCTTCTTTTATCCTGACGTACCTCTGTGACTACACCACTCAGTCAGCTGGGTGAGAATGCCGTGCTGCATCGTCTGCTGAGCCGCCTCACCACTCAAGCCCCCATGCTTACGGGACCCGGGGATGACTGCGCCGTTGTTGCACGCAATCAGCAGTGGGATACTCTTCTCAAAACGGATGTCGTGGTCGAAGCCGTGCACTTTACACGCGATACCGAGCCGGAAAGAATCGGCCACAAAGCCCTCGCCCGTGCCGTGTCGGACATCGCCGCCATGGGCGGCATACCGGAATATGCCCTTATTACGCTCCTGATGCACCCGCAGCGCTCCGTTGAGACTGCCGAGGGTATCTACCGCGGCATCAACAGCCTCGCGGCACGTTGCGGCATTTCCGTGGCCGGAGGCGAAACGTCATCCCTGCCATACGACGGTCTTGTCATCAACGTCGCTCTGACAGGCCGAGTAGAGCACGGGCGCGCCATTCTGCGCAGCGGAGGCCGCCCCGGCGATATCATCTGCGTGAGCGGCCCGCTGGGCGGCTCATTCCCCAGCGGGCATCACCTGGACTTCGAGCCACGCCTGGAGCTCGCGCGCCACTTCATGGAGCACGGCCCCACCCCTACGGCCATGATGGATTTATCCGACGGCTTAGGCTGCGATTTACCCCGCCTGGCAGCAGCCTCGCGCTGCGGTTTTTCGCTCAACACATCCGCCATTCCATGCAATCCCGGCTGCTCAGCAGAGCAGGCCATAAGCGACGGCGAGGACTACGAGCTCCTCTTTACCCTCGCTCCCACTGATTTTGAAGTCCTTGCTTCTGCCACACTACCCGGCGGCATCTTTGCAATAGGCACCCTCGACACAAGCGGCCAAAATTCCCTTTCTCAAGGCTGGCAGCACTTCAGAGCATAAGCGCTCATTTTCAATAACCTAACGCTATAGTCATCTAACATACTATCACTATGCACAAATGCTCGCAAATTAGTTCAGTCATTTGGCATGCAATCTCTTACATATAATTCATAACAATGTTCCACAAGACTCGATTGGCATTTTTTGACATCGGACAAAAATATCAAGTTAGCTTAACTATCCCTATCCGACATGCCACAAAAAATAAAAAGTCGTGGAACGCCCATGGAACAACAGTTAAGGGAGCCACACCTGACCCGCAGATTGAAAAAAAACTTTCACGAAGGTGGGAGTCGTGGCATATTTCTCCCACGCCTCACCGCCGGACAGAAAAACGACGAGCGAGCAAAACAAGAAAAACGAGATACAAGCAATGAACCAAACGGAAAAGGAAAGGAAGCTCTGGGAGGACATCAAAGAGGATGTCCGGCGTCAGGGCAATGTGGGTGATTTTGGGTTCGAGTCTTATATCTCTCAACTGAAGCTTATCAGTGACACGGGCACCAAGCTGGTGTTCGAATACCCGGCCGACATGTTCATCGACTGGGTGGAGACTTACTACTCAAACGAAATCAGAATCAGCGCAGCACGCGTGCTCGACGCAGCGCGTGAGCTGGAATACGTACCGGCAGCAGCCGAGGAAGCCGAACAGGCAGAGACAGAAAAAGCCCCGCTTATGGAAGAGCTCCCGCTCTTTGCCCCCTCTGCCCCAGTTCAGCCGACGCCTGCCGCCAAAGCCAAGACCGGCAAGCGCACCAAAAAGCAAACCTTCAACAGCGGACTCAACGCAGACTACACCTTCGACAGCTTCGTCGTGGGCTCCAACAGCGAGTTCGCCGTTGCCGCCGCCAAGGCCGTGGTGAACTCTCCCAGCAAGATGTACAACCCTCTCTTCATTCACGGTGCATCAGGCATGGGCAAGACACACCTCCTGCAGGCCATCGGCAACGCCATCTGCGAAAAAGACTCCTCCATTCAGGTGCTCTATGTCACCAGCGAGGACTTCACCAATTCCTACATCGATGCCATCTCCCGTCAGGGCGATTCGCTGAGCAACTTCCGCCGCAAGTACCGCAAGGCAGACGTTCTCATCATCGACGACGTGCAGTTCCTCTCCCAGAAAGGCAAGACACAGGAAGAATTCTTCCACACCTTCAACGCACTTTTTGCCAGCGGCAAGCAGATTATTCTCTCCGCCGACTGCCCCGCCGGCGAAATCACCAAGCTCGATGACCGCCTCACCTCTCGCTTTGAGCAGGGGCTTACCGTTGCACTCAACGTGCCGGACTACGAGACACGCCTCGCCATCCTGCGCAAAAAGCGCCGCATGTGGAAGAGCACACTCATCAGCGACGAGGTGCTGGAATACCTGGCCAAGAACATCACCCGCTCCGTCCGCCGCCTGGAGGGTGCCCTCATTCGCCTGGCAACCTTCGCATCTTTCTCCCAGAAGAGCCCCAGTGTTCAGGATGCCCGCGTGCAGCTCAACGACCTCCTCAAGGAAGAGAAAAGCAATGAAGATGTCACCATTGCCGACATCCAGCGTCGTGTGGCTGAGGAATTCAACATCCGCGTTGCCGACATCAACGGCCGCCGCCGCACTGCCAACATCGCCCACCCTCGTCAGCTGGCTATGTACCTCTCCCGCCGCTGCACCCAGAGCTCCCTACAGGATATTGGCGCAGCATTTGGCGGGCGCGATCACGGCACCGTCATCCATGCAGCCAAGACCATCGAGGACAAGATGGCAAGTGATGCAAAATTGAGAGAACTCGTTGACAGACTCAGCTGTTCGTTCGCTTAATGT
>JAUNRE010000002.1:0-30352 GCA_030535795.1 Akkermansia sp. | reverse complement strand
CAGAATATTGCCCTCTTCCGTCTACAAAGCCGCTTTTCCCTATCAGAAAAGCGGCTTTTTACTTGACGATTTCCTACTAACATGATAAAAATACTCACGTAAAGTTTATGATGAGAATTTCTACCAAAGGGCGCTATGCCCTGCGCATTATGATAGACCTCTCTCACCAGAAAAGCGGGGAGCCGGTATCCCTGCGTTCTGTTGCAGAGCGGCAGGACATTACCCTAAAGTACATGGAAGGCATCATGACCCACCTGCTTCGCGCCGGACTCGTTGTGAGCATCCGAGGCAAAGCCGGCGGCTACTACCTTTCCCGCCCTGCCTCAGAATACACCGTGTATGAAATTCTGAAAGCAGCCGAAGGCGACCTTTCAACCGTACACTGCCTTTCCACCCCGCAGAATTTCTGCCCTCTTCACGAGGAATGCAACACGCTTCCGCTTTGGATGGGCTTGCAGGATGTCATCAAACAATACTTGGAGAGCTACTCCCTCGAAGACCTGAAAGGAACCGGCCCCAACCAGCAATTCTGCGACTCCCATTTCCCGATGGAGCCCGACTCCGGTGCATAACCACACCATTCGTACATCTTTCAGCCGGTCGTACCCCCCAAAAAAAAGGAAGAGACGCTTACGGCGCCTCTTCTTTTTTATCTTTCTCATCACCGGCCGGAGCCTCACCCTCACCCTTCTTCTCAGCCTTCATCAGCTCCTCCTCAAACTCCCGCCTAGCCTTCTTAAACTCCCCCATACTCTTGCCGAGGCTCCGTGCTACTTCCGGCAAACGGCGTGCGCCGAATACCACCAAAACAACAATAAGAAAAATAAGCCAGTGCGTCGGAGAACCGAATTGTGCCAGTACAGGTGTCATCATACCCTTATGCTAACACCTTACAGGCAGTAAATGCAAGCAAAAATTCAGCCAGCTGCCAACTTCCGCAACACCGGAACCACACAAGACACAGCGCAGCACAACTTTCCAAGCAATGACGTGGATTAAGCTTGACAAGAGGGGGACTTTTCTGGCTCACTATAGGTTAAGCGAAGCGCCCCGCGGGGGTGCGTATCAGTTTTCCACGATTCACAAACACGATTTCTCACCAGTATGTCAAAAACGCTCATTATCGCAGAGAAGCCCAGTGTGGCAGGCGATCTGGCCCGAGTGCTGGGCAAAAAGACAGGCAAGTTCAAAAAAGATGACAGCACAGGCAGTTATGTCAACGATTCATTGATTATCACCTCCGCCGTGGGTCACCTTGTCGAACAGAAAAAGCCGCAGACCGAAGACGGTAAAAGCTTACCGTGGAAAATGGATTATCTGCCCGTCATGCCCAAAAGCATGGAGCTGGAGCCCATCGCAAAATCTGCCGACCGCCTCAAGAAAGTCCTCAAGCTGGCACGCTGCAAGGAGGTGACAGCCCTGGTGAATGCATGCGATGCCGGGCGCGAAGGTGAGCTTATCTTCCGCAACATCATCCGCTACGGCAAAATAAAGAAACCGCTGAGCCGCCTGTGGATGCAAAGTATGACGGATGACGCCATTCTGGAAGCCTGGGATACCCTGAAGAGCGATGCCGCCATGACAAATCTGGCCGATGCCGCAGTATGCCGCTCCGAGTCCGACTGGCTGGTGGGACTCAACAGCACACGAGCCCTCACCGTGTTGCAATCCGCGGCGGGAGGCTTCAACATCACCCCCACAGGGCGTGTGCAGACCCCTACTCTGGCTCTGCTGGCGGCACGCCAGAAAGACATTCTCTCCTTCCAACCCGAAACATACCACGAGGTACGCGCCACCTTCAAGGCGCAAGCCGGCACGTATGAAGGCCGCTGGTTTGACCCGGAATGGAAAAAGGACGAAACAGCCCCGCAGCGCACGCGCGAGCGACTGTGGGATGCCGCCACGGCCGCCGCAATAGCCGCACGCTGTGAAGGACGCCCGGCCGTTGTCAAGGAAACGAAGAAGCCCGTATCCGTACCGGCACCTCTGCTGTTCGACCTCACCTCCCTTCAGAAAGAAGCGAGCAACCGCTTCGGATTCTCGGCCAGCCGCACCCTGCAAATTGCCCAGGAATGCTACGAAAAGCACAAGGTGCTCACCTACCCGCGTACAGACTCCAAGTTCCTGCCCAACGACTATCTGAAAATCGCCACGCGCACGGTAGCCGCCATCGGCGAAAACCTGCCGGAACTCGCGCCCTTTACCAGCGAGATTCTGGAGAACCACCGCATTCGCCCCAGCAAGCGCGTGTTCGACAGCAGCAAGGTGAGCGACCACTTTGCCATCATCCCCACAGGCAAGTTTGTCAACCTCAGCGGCGATGCCGCCCGCATCTTCAACCTCGTTGTTCAGCGCTTCCTCGGTGTCTTCATGCCCAATGCGGAATACGAAGACACCGACCGCACCAGCATCGTCAGCAGCCCGGGTGCTAAAGACCACTTCTACACCCACGGGCGTGTCCTGCTCAAAGCCGGCTGGAAAGCACTCCACGCCACACCCGGCAGTCGTAAGAAAGATGAGCTCTGCTCCGTTGCCCCCGGCGAGCAGGTGCTCACCGAAAAAGCCGCCGCCATGGAAGACCGCACGAAAGCACCCGCAGCCTACACGGAAGCCACCCTGCTCACCGCCATGGAAACTGCGGGCAAGCTCGTGGAAGACGAAGAGCTCGCCTACGCCATGAAAGAGCGCGGCCTCGGCACTCCGGCCACCCGCGCCGCCATTATCGAGGGGCTGCTCACTCAGGAATACATAGCACGCGATGGCAAAGACCTGGTGGCCACCCGTCGCGGCATGGATCTCATCGACCTGCTCTCCAAAATCGGCCTCAGCACCCTCTCCAGCCCCGAACTTACCGGCGAGTGGGAATACCGCCTCAAGCTCATGGAAAGCGGCAAACTCGGCCGTGACGCATTCATGAAGGACATCCGCACCTACACATCCGACATTGTGGAATGCGTGCGCGACTACATGCAGAACGGCAAAAATCCCGATCTCGCCATTCCGTGCCCGGCTTGCGGCAACAGCACTCTCAGCAGCCGCATCGACGCCGTATCCTGCACCGCCTGCAAGTTCCGCCTGCGCCGTGTACATGCCGGCTTGGGGCTGGGCGATGAGCTGATGGCCGAGCTGATAACCAAGCGCGAATTACCTGTCATGGAAGGCTTCCGCTCCAAGTTCGGCAAGCCCTTCAAGGCAGGGCTGCGCCTCCTTACCCCCGAAAAGGACGGCGGCGCCTGGAAAGCCGAGTTCTACTTCGAGGAAGACAAAGCGACTCCCCCTCAGCCGGAAGGCGTGCAGACGAGCCTGGGCAAAGTACAGGTGAAAGATCAGGGCGAACTGGGACTGCTCGAAAACGACCGCCAGTGGAGCGTGCCCGATTTCCGCCAGAGCGGCAACAAGAGCGGCTTTACCATGTCCCGCACCATTCTTGGCAAACAAATGGACATCGAGCAGCTTTACAAAGTACTGGCCGAAGGCAAGAGCGACCTCATCACCGGCTTCGTCTCGCAGCGCACCAATCGCCCGTTTGACGCCTACCTCGTGCTGGATGCCCGCAAAGGCACCGTCGCCTTCGAGTTCCCCCCGCGCGAACCCCGCAAAAAAGATTCCAACGCCGCAGCCGACAAGAAGTTCACAGCAGCCGATGCCACGGCACAAGACCTCTCCAAGGCCACCCGTCACGGTGTCATTAAAGTCAAGGGTAAGAGCGAGTACGAACTGCTGGAAACCGAAGATGCCTGGCATGTGGACGGCCTCACCTACGGCAAGAACCGCAAGCCCATGGTCGTCCCCAAGGTCATGTGCGGCATCACCCTCACAGCCGAAGTCGTAGCACGCCTGCTCACCAAGGGGAAGACGGATCTCATCAAGGATTTCATCAGCCACAAGAGCGGCAAGAAGTTCGATGCCTATCTGGTATTCACCCCCACGACCGGTCGTATATCCTACGACTTCCCCCCTCGCAAATAATCGCGGGGTCACAGGTACGCAGGCGCCATGATACAGATACTCAGAATCTTCGCACGCGCGGATCGCTTCACCGTCGGCATCATCCTCAGTGTCATACTGGGACTTTTGCTGCCCTGCCACGGCATAGCGGCAGAAGGGTTCGATGCCCTGACAAACGCCGCTATTGTGCTGCTATTCTATCTGTATGGCGTCAAGCTCTCACGCGAAAGCGTCATAGCCGGCCTGCTGAACTGGCGCCTGCAGCTCATGGTATTCGGCTTCACCTTTGTTTTTTTCCCGATGGTGATGCCCCTGCTGCGCCCCATGTTTGAGCCGCTGGTGGGCGGCGCTCTCTTCATGGGGCTCATCTATGTAGCCTGTCTGCCCTCCACGGTGCAAAGCAGCATTGCCTTCACAGCCGTAGCCGGCGGCAATGTGCCGGCTGCCGTCTGCTCGGCATCCGTATCAAGTCTGCTAGGGGTATTCCTTACCCCCCTACTCGTGGGACTGCTGTTCAGCGGCACTCACGCAGGCGGAGCCGAAATCGGGCTCGACACCGTGCTGAAAATCTGCTACCAGATACTGCTGCCCTTCACTCTGGGGCAGCTCAGCCAACGCTGGCTGCGAGAATGGGTCAGTCGCCACAAAAGCCTCATTAAGTGGAATGACCAGGGCACCATCTGGCTCGTCATTTACACATCGTTTTCCAATGCGACATCGCATGGTTACTGGCAAATGCTCTCCTGGCACCACCTGCTGGGGCTTATTCTGGTGTGTGCGATTTTTCTGTCCATCACATTTGCCGCGACATACTACAGCAGCAAGTGGATGGGATTCAACCGGCAGGATCGCATCACCATTGTCTTTTGCGGCTCCAAAAAGAGCCTGGCCGTGGGCGCCCCCATGATGCTCGCCATTTTTGGTGAGCTCGACAACAACCTGCTGCTCCCCCTCATGGTGTTTCACCAGGTTCAGTTGATGGCATGCGCTCAACTCGCCCGCCTGTGGCAGCAAAAAGCCGAAAATAACGAATGAACACGCGTTGGAACAATTTGGAAAATGGAAATTTGTCGAGATGGATTTACAATTTACAATTGACAAAGTAATCGTGACTTTGTAGATTGTAAATTGTAGATTGTAAATGTATACAAACTCCAATTTAGTCGTCAAAATAGGCCTAACCTTCTCATTATTTCAACGCGTGAATGAACGATAACTTTACCAACTGGGGCTGCACTCATCTCATCACTCTCGGCGTCATTGCCCTGGTCATCACCTTTCTTATCCGCTACGGGCGAAATCTGCCGCAGCAGCAGCGCCTTTACTTTGCCCGCCGCATCGGGCTTGTCATGCTGCTCTTTTTCATTTTTGAATACAGCTGGCGTCTCTGCACCTATGGACCGGCAGCCTGCGTGAGCATGCAACTGCTACCACTGCATTTCTGCGCCTTTATGACCTGGGTGAGCATCATTGCCTTGTGGTGGCAACGCCCCTGGGCTTGCTGTCTCGTTTACTTCGGCGTCCTCAGCGCCAGTATTCAGGCGCTCATCACTCCGGTTCTGCACGACGACTTCCCCACCATCGCCTTTTTCAATTTCTTTATCTCACACAGCCTGCTGCTTCTGGCCGCTCTGGTGCAAACGGCTGTGATAGGATGGCGAGCCCGCCGTCGGGATCCGATTCTGGCCGTACTCATCATGGATGCCTACGTCCTTGTCATCCACCCCATCAACATGCTGCTCGGCAGCAATTACGGCTTCACCGCCGAAGGACCGGCTAATACGCTTCTTGCCCAACTCGGCCCCGGTCCATGGTACTACCTCAAGCTCCAAATCCCGGCGCTCCTTCTCTTCTATCTTATGTACCTCTTCGTGCGTCAGAAAGCCCCCAAGTCCGAACAGGCAGACTAAAGAACTTCATCGGGCAGACGCCGATTAACGGACTCTCAGTCTATGACAAAAACAGGTGTTCCCACCTCGCACTGCTCAAAGAGGTAGCGAGCATCATCGTAGCGAAGGCGAATACAGCCATGGGACGCCGGCCAGGAACGCACCGGCCCTTGATGCAACCCCACGCCATCCACGGTAAGACGCATGAAAAATGGCATAGCAGCGTTGTTATAAAGGTTGGAGCGGTGGTCCTTATGTTTCTCCATGACATGAAAATGCCCCTTGGGCGTAGGGGTGGAGCGCTTACCGCTGCACACGCGGAATGAACGAATTTCCTTGGCACCCTCCATGAACGAGCCACGCTGTTTACCGAGCTGAATGACGATGTGACGCCCTGCCTTTTCGGCGGCTGCGAGAGCCTGGGAATGAAGGCGGTTGTGTTCTTCTGCCGCGAGGCGAGCTTTCCAGGCGGCTTGCTGTCGGCCGCGCGCACGGGCGATGTGAATCAGCCTCCGTTGTTTGGGGGTGAGGGCAGTTCCGTCTGCTATCTGCTCCGGGGTCGGCTCCGCATCTTCCGGGTAATAATAACGTACACGCCCCTTGCGAATAACCCAACACGGGGGCTGGAGCGCCGTATCTTTTTGCAGCTCTGTCAGATTCCAGGCGGGGTCAATCTCAATCTGCACCGGCTGATGATAACTGCGCATCATCTCCACTAGTGGATTACGGTATTTTATAGCGGGTTGCGCCGTAGTATCGGGCGGGTCTAATTCATCGGGGATATTGTAATCCGTCATCGCACTCGCGGGAGAGAGAAAAGCCGCGAGAATAGCACAGAAAGAGAGAGAAGAAACTGTTCGCAAGAGAGTCATGGAAGATGTTATCTGTATAACACATAACCAACCGGCCGACAAGAATATTACATGACATATTACGACATTTACCATAAGATAATTGAGACATATCACAAAAAGGGCAGAAACGGCGGCGATGAAAACGGAAGAGAGTCATGAAAAAGACTTGCAAAGGCGGGGCAAAACTGGTAGACTACTCGCGCGCATGCGGGTAAGCGATACCCTGCGATAATTCATTTACCGTTAAGACAATGCCGAGTGTACTGATAAAAACCTATGGTTGCCAGATGAACGAGCGTGACAGCGAACAAGTGCTGAGCATGTTTCTGGCAGGCGGGTATGACATTACGAAGGATGAGGCGGAAGCCGATGTTATCCTCATCAACACCTGCTCCGTACGAGAAAAAGCCGAGCTGAAAGCCCTAGGCAAAATGGGCTTGCTCTGCTCTCGCCCCACGGCCAAACCCTGGGTTGTCTACGGATTCATGGGCTGCATGTGCCAAAGCCGCCAGCGCAGCCTCTTCCGTGAGCTGCCGCGCCTCGACCTCGTCAGCGGTACTCGCCAATATCACAACGTCTATAAACACTGCAACCGCCTGCTGCGCAGCCGCCTGGGGCAGAATATCACCGAGCCGTTCCGCAAGGGAGCTCATATCTGCGCCGTGGAGCATGAAGACGGCTTCCAGAATGCCATCAAGGACCACATGCCACCGAGCGGCAACTGCACGGCATTCGTTTCCATCATGCAGGGGTGTGATATGAAATGCTCCTACTGCATCGTCCCCAGCACGCGCGGCAGCGAATGCAGCCGACCGCAGGCCGACATCATCACCGAGGCGCGTGAACTGGTGGCTCGCGGAGTGAAGGAAATCACCCTGCTGGGACAGATTGTCAACCGCTACGGCAAGGATGAGCCCGTTGTGAACGGCCGAGGCGCGTTCGTGCGTCTCCTGGAAGCGCTGCATGAAATCGACGGACTGGAGCGCATACGCTTCACCTCGCCCCACCCCATCGGCTTCCGACAGGATCTGGTGAACGCCTACACCTATTTGCCCAAACTGTGCAGCCACATTCACTTCCCGATGCAGAGCGGAAGCGACCGCATTCTCAAGCTCATGTTGCGCCCCTACAAGAACGAGAAGTACCTGCAACTCTGTGAGGCCATGCGCGAGGCTCGCCCCGACCTGGCCATCACCACCGATATCATCGTCGGTTTCCCGGGAGAAACAGACGAGGACTATCAGCAAACGAAAGCAGCCGTAGAGCGCATTCAGTTCGACAACGCTTTCATTTTCCAGTATTCCCCGCGTCGCGACACACCCGCAGCAGCCATGGAAAACCAGATATGCCTGCGCGTGAAAGAGGAACGCAACCACGACCTGCTGGAATGCGTAAACCGTATTGCAACCGCGCGTAACATGGCACTGGTAGGCACACAGCAGAGCATCCTGGTAGAAGGTCCCAGCAAGAATAATGCGGAGCGACTTCAGGGGCGCACCTCGCAGAACAAACCCGTCATCATCGCCGGCGACTCGGCTCAGGTAGGCACCATTGTGCCGGTGCGCATCGATGAATGCACCGGCTTTACTCTCTACGGCTCCGTACAATCATGAACACCCTCCTCCGCCTCATTGCTCCCCTGCTTTGCATCTGCCCTGCGTTCGCGCAGTGGGAGCAGGAAATACCGCAGGACATTCGTACCCTGTATCTGGAAAATGACAAAGTGCTGAGCGAAGAGAGCTGTGACTGGCGTCAGCCCGTGGCCGATATCTTTGTCCCGGCGGTGAAAGATTGCCGCTCCGCACGCGAGGCCGTGCTGCACATTGCCGCGAACATGACCAAGCTGACCGGCACCTACTATTCCGCCGAACGCCGGAAGCAGACAATGAATGCCATGGAAGCCCTGGCAGAAAAGAAAATCTCCTGCACCGGGCAAACGATTCTCATGGTGTGCGCCTTTCGCTCTGTCGGCATACCGGCACGCGCGGTCGGCATCCTGACGTGGAACCATGTGCAGGGCAACCATACCTGGCCGGAAGTATGGCTGGACGGCAAATGGCACATGATTGAGTTCAACGAAAAGGACTTCAACACCCCTTGGGTCATGGAAAATATCGGAATGCTGGATCCGCAGCATCCCTGGCAACGTATTGTGGCGCGGCATCCCGAGGGAAAAATGGTATTCCCCTTGGGTGACATGGAGACGAATCCCCTTGCGGCCGAAGATGTCACGGAACGCTATCGGGCACTCGCCAAGGACTGGTATGCCAAAAGCGGCTTACCGGCCGACAGGCAGAGGCTGATGCTGGAATTGCACCCCCGCACGGATGAGGAGAGGATCGTGCAGCTGGTCGATGCCTCCGGCAAGATACTGGAAGAATGCCCCTTGCCCACCAAACGCGATGACATGCGCAAGTTTGCCACGTTCAGCCTTCCCCGACAAGGGCAGCACTACCTTATCTTCCCCGGCAACATTGTCTTCCCGGTACAGGCGACGGATGCCCCCGTTAACATATTGCGACTCATTCAGAAATGAAGAAAGTACTCAAATGGCTCCTGTTGCTGCCGCTGGTCTATCTGGCGCTCATACCCGTTGTCATCCTGCTTGACGCCACGATGCCCTATCGCTTGCAGGAACTTGCCCATGTAGATATTCAGTCGAATGAATTCGATTTCGGAGGCTTACAGGAGCACCAATGGACGGTTATCGGCATACTGAACGGCCCGATACCGGATAGCTGGAAACAAACGGAATTGTCAGAAGACTCTGAACACTACTACCATTTCACGCTTTTTCAGCAAAAACAGCCACACATCAAGCCGGAAGACACACAGGGATTCATCCTGCCCGAGCACAGCTCGCTTCACGCCGTCATATTGTTACACACACCAAGCAGGCAGGTATACATCGACATGTGGCAGTAAGAGCAAAAAAATCAGAACGGATTGACGCTGAACATCTGCTTATATATCTTGCGGTCGGAGGCGGACACGAGCAAGCGGCAGATGCCTTCCACCCATCGCTCGATAGAACGACGCTGAAAGGCGTAAGAGCGGAAGCTTTTGGAATCAAACCCTACTACCGACATGCCGTACTGGAAATCGGCTATTTCGGCAACAAGCTTGCCCTTGTCATCAAACACCCTCATGCCGAATGATATATAGCCGGAGTCTTCCTTGCGGCCGAACACAATTTTAGCAGCTGAGGAACCACCGGTCACTAGGAAACCGGGCACCTCCATCACCATATTCTTCAATACTCGGGCAGGCTTGGCCGCCAGCAGCGCGAAGTCCAGCGTCCACACCCCTCGACCCGGTTTGTCGACAATCTGCAAGGCGGGGTATGAGTGAGTGTAAAGCGAAAGACGGCGTCTGAGGGTCGCATCAAAATACCCGCGCAACTCTTCGATTTCCCGTTGGTCATCCTTGTCCTTGGGCCATTTATCGAAGTACTGCAACGTCATCGGCTTGAGGTGAATTTTATGGGAACGGCGTGCGACAGGGCGTGTGCGTTTGTCCCACTCTGCAGTGTTAAGATTATCCCAATAGGAAACAAAGGGCATGTGGGAGTGGGTATTCTCTTTCTTGTGCCGAAGGTATCCGGTTTCGGGGATGCGCTTAAAATCCGAGTACGAGCAGGAGCAGAGCATCAGCAGGCAGCAACTGAGCAGCAGCGAGAATAGAGGGAGGAGAGATTTCTGTTTCATTGGAGAGAGTGAGTGTCGAAAAGTTTATGGCGGTCCTTCGCTTACAATCTGTCCGCCCTCCGGGCCGGAACCGGGGCCGAGTTCCACCAGGTAATCAGCGCGAGAAAGAATACCCTGATGGTGCTCGATGCACAATACCGTGTGCCCGGCAGCACGCAAGCGATAAAGAGCTCGCAGCAATAAATCCACCTCGCTGAAGTGCAGCCCCGTAGACGGCTCATCGAGCACAAGGAGGAGACGTTCCCCTTCACGCCGACCGCGTTTCGGTGCGGCTTTGGCCAGATAGGTGGCAATCTTCACACGCTGCGCCTCGCCCCCGGAAAGACCGGATGACGGGCGATCCAGCTGCAGATACCCAAGGCCTATATCATGCATCGCCTGCAAAATAGCAGCCGCTGCCGGTATGGGGGAGAAAAACTCCAGCGCTTCATCCACGGTCAGCGCCATTGCCTGAGCAATGGATTTTCCGCGCCACGTCACCTCCAGCGTCTCGCGATTGTAGCGAGCACCATGGCAGGCATCGCACGGGGTGTAGAGGTCGGCCAGGAAGTTCATATCCACCTGCAGGTGCCCGGTACCGCAGCAACGCTCGCAGCGCCCGCCGCGCACATTGAGCGAGAAGCGCCCGGCAGAATAACCACGCTGACGAGAAAGCGGCAGGGAGGCATACAGCGGGCGCAGGACATCCAGCAACCCGGTGGCGGTAGCCGGTGTGGAGCGGGATGTCCCGCCCGGCAGGCTTTGGTCGAGCAACACGGCTCGCAGTCCCTTGTCTGCCCCGGTCAGTTTGCCAGCCTTGAGCGCCGGCAACAGACACTCATGCACCAACGTACTCTTGCCGGAGCCACCGGGGCCGCTCATGCAGGTAAAGGCACCAAGCGGTAGCCGCAGGGTCACATCCTTCAAGTTTCGGGCATTGGCATGCTTCAGCTCAATCCATTTGCAGGCGCTCAGCTCCACCGGTTCGCTCTTGCAGAACTGACGCTTTCCGTTCAGCCACGCAGCCGTGGGTGATGCCTCGTTGGCAAGAAAATCAGCATAAGTCCCCTGTGCCAGCACCTGCCCGCCAAGCGGCCCGCTGCCGGGTCCCATCTCCACGAGCCAATCTGCCTCTGCCAGCAGTTGGGGGTCATGCTCCACCACCAGGATAGTATTCCCCTTGTCGCGCAAACGCTTGAGTGCACGCAGCAAGCGGTCCGTTTCGGAGGGATGCAACCCGATAGTGGGTTCATCGAGGATATACAGCACGCCGGAAAGGCCGCCGCCTATCTGCCCGGCCAGACGAGCGCGCTGCAATTCACCGCCGGAAAGAGTATGGGCTGCTCGCGAAAGCGACAGGTAGCCGAGACCAAGCTCCTGCAAACAATCTAGGCGCCGCATCAGCTCCTGCACGGCTGTTTGCAGAGCTTCCCGATACACAGGGGGTATTTGCAACTGCTGCAACAAATCGCGGTTGCGGCTGATGGTGAGGTTGCAGAAATCGCCCATATTCACCTCCTGCGAGCCGAAGCAGAGCGTGACTGCCAGCGCTACGGCATTCAGGCGCATGCCCTTACAGACCGGGCAAACAATGGCATTGCCATCAGAACCTTCCTTTACTCCGGTGCCCTCGCACGCCTCGCAAGCCCCCCGCGCCGAATAATGGGAAAACAGCTGAGGCGTGAGATCCGGCAAGGTAAAGCCTGTCTCGGGGTTGCGATAGCGGGTATGAAAACACTGCAACACGGGCTCCTCCCCCCTTTGTTGCACCAACGCACGCAGTTCATCCGGCCACAGACGCAACGCCACCTGCACCGAATCCGCTATACGCGAATCACTTCCGGGGCGCACCACAATGCGATCCACCACTAGTTCGCAGACGGAATCCGATGACGGCGGAGCCGCTTCCAGTTCCTCCAACTCGCGAACACAGCCATCCACCCGTACACGCAGATACCCCAGTTTGCGCAGTTGCAGGATATCGCTTTCTGGCTCTGCTCCAAATGAAGCCGACAGCGGAGCCAGGAGGGTCAGGCGTGCTCCTTCCGGCAACGATGCGAGGGTAGCGGCGATTTCATCGGGACTGAGGCGGGAGAGACGCTCGCCGGTGGCGGGATCATGAGGGATACCGATAGCCGCGTAGATAATGCGCAGGTAATCAAGCACCTCCGTAATCGAGCCCAGCACCGCTCTGCTGTGTCCCGGGGGCATCTGTTGCTCCAGGCATAAGGCCGGCGGCAAGCCATCGATGGCGTCCACTCGTGGTTTTTCCGGGCGAGCCAGCAAGCGGCGAGCCCCGGCGGAGAGACAATCAAGAAAACGCCGGCGAGATTCGGCAAAAAGGGTATCGTGCGCCAGCGTACTCTTCCCCGAGCCACTGGGACCCATGAGCGCAATGAGTCGCCCCGCAGGAAGTGTGAGGTCGATGTGGCGCAAAGTGTTCTGCGAAGCACCTGTTATGACAATATCCATACAGCCTCACTCAAAGCTTAGCTCGGCACCTCGTTGTGCCACTCACCGCGATGCACCGCACCCGGTTCGCGCTTCAACGAAGGCGAATAACATGTGCCTATCAACTCGGCACCCCGACGAAGTATCACTGATTCACGCGCCACTATGCGGCCGGTCACACGGCCGCAAACTTCCAGCACGCCCACCGTGGCGCCTTGCGTCAGGATGAGATTGACGGCACGATCCACCACCAACTTGTCGGCCTGTACCGGCCCCTCCATGCGGTTGCTGCAACTCACCTCCATGTTACCGCTGCATTGGTACGAGCCGGAAGCGCGACCGTTGACATAACAATGACGGCACACCACTGTCACCTGCGAGAGAACGGCACCGGACTGCACCGTCACATCGCCCAGCGTGCGCACCGTCAACCGCTGAGCCCCGGGCTTCAGCGTCACATCCGTCATCTTGAGGTGGGCATTGCATGCAGAGCACTTGGCCGAAAGTGCCGCCGCCGGCACCTCTGTCAACTGCCCGCACTCATAGCATACCACCGTATGCCGTGGCACCTGCGGCGGTGGCTGCAACCCGGCAAAAGAAGTGAGCGCAACACGTCGGTTGCGCTCACCTTCAGGTAAAATCCCGGAGTTGACGGGCACGACAATGGGCTCTGTCTTATACTCCGGCATGAATGGCTGTGCCGGGATTAACCCAGCAGGTTGTTGCTGACAGGAGCCTTAGCCACCTTAGCCTTCTTGGCGGGGGCTGCGGTCGGCACGGCGGAGGCAGAAGCAACCCCCACCATGCAGTGGCCGATGAATACGGCACCCTCCTGAATGGAAATCTTGGCAGCGGTCACATCGCCCACCAACTCAGCGGTGGAGGTAAGCTCCACGCGGTCAGATACCACCACATCACCGGTCACGCGGCCGTGAATGATAGCGCTCTTGGTGCGCACGGCAACCTTGGTATCGGCACCGGCCTGAATCGTGGCGTTGGCGCCCACCGTCAGCTCACCGTCAGAGGTAATCTCACCCTCAACGGCACCGTCCACAAGCAGGTCGTCCGTAAAGCGAAGAATACCCACAACAGATACGTCGGAGTTCAGCACATTGCGGGAAGAAACAGCCGTGGGAGCAGCCACGGGAGTTGTACCGAAGGGAGACGGTGTCGGCTCGGCACCACCGAAGAAACCACCCTGCATCGCAGGCTCGGGCGTGGCAGAAGCCGGAGCAGTCCAATCCGACGGCACATCAGTATCCGTGAAGGTGGAAGCAGGTGCGGGAGCGGGCTCGGGCTTATTGCGGGAGGAGGAGTATCCTTTGAACATAATTGTATTGTAATGAAAGATTTAGATAAAAAGGCGATTTTATCGTCCTTGGCGCGTTGCTATGTTACCTTGAGCCGGGCGTTTTGTCCATCTGAATTTACGTCAGAAGAGCATTTTTTTCTTAATCCCACAGAAGAGGCTTGCCATCTGCCTGATTTTCAGGTAAATTGTGTTCATGTCCGCAAAACGCTTTATTCTGAACGAGACGAGTTACCACGGCCATGGCGCCGTCAAAGAAATCGTAACCGAGGTAAAAAACCGCGGTTTTGCCAAGGCTCTGGTAGTGACAGACGCCGACCTTGTACGCTTTGGAGTCGTAGCCAAAGTGACAGACCTGCTGGATGCAGCCGGCTGTTCCTATGAGATTTACGACAAAGTGAAAGCCAACCCGAGCGTAGCCGTTGTAGAAGGCGGTGTAGAAGCCTTCAAGGCAGCCGGTGCTGATTACATGATTGCCATTGGCGGCGGTTCCCCGCAGGATACAGCCAAGGCCATCGGCATCATCATCAACAACCCTGAGTTCGCCGATGTCGTTTCCCTGGAAGGGCTTGCCCCCACCAAGAACAAGTGCGTACCCGTCATTGCCGTGGCCACCACAGCCGGTACTGCAGCCGAAACAACCATCAACTATGTGATTACCGATGAAGCTAAGCGCCGCAAGTTTGTGTGCGTTGACCCGCACGACATTCCCGTGGTAGCCGTTGTTGACCCGGACATGATGTCCTCCATGCCTGCCGGCCTGACCGCAGCCACCGGTATGGATGCCCTGACCCACGCCATCGAGGGTTACACCACACTGGCAGCCTGGGAACTGGCCGACACGCTGAACATCAAAGCGGTTGAGCTTATTGCCAAGAATCTGCGCAAGGCTGTGGTGAACGACCCGGATGGTCGCGAAGGTATGGCTCTGGGGCAGTACATGACCGGCATGGCTTTCTCCAACGTCGGCCTCGGTGTCGTACACGGCATGGCTCACCCCCTGAGCGCCTTCTACAATACCCCCCACGGTGTAGCCAACGCTGTGCTTCTGCCCTACGTCATGGAGTACAATGCTCCCTACACCGGCGAGAAGTTCCGCGAAATCGCCCGCGCCATGGGTGTGCAGGGTGTGGATGCCATGAGCCAGGAGGAATACCGCAAGGCGGCTATCGATGCTGTGAAGCAGCTCTCCATCGATGTGAAGATTCCCCAGACGCTGGCAGAAATCGGCGTAAAGGAAGAAGATCTTGAGGCTCTCACCGACGCCGCCATGGCCGACGTCTGCACCGGCGGCAACCCCCGCCCCTGCACTCGCGAGGAGGTGCTTGAGGTATACAAGACCGCTTTCGGCAAATAAAATCCGCCTGTTTTTTCATCAGCAAGGGGCAGAGTCAACATTGGCTCTGCCCTTTTTCTTTCTACCGATGGACAAAGGCTGAAATGACGACACAAAAACGCCGCTGAGGTCTGCATTGCAAAAACTCTCAGCGGCGTGGAATAGTGGCTACTGTGCCATCCTGTGGTGGGTCATCCATGGTGATTTTCTCCTTGGGAGCTCAGTCTCATCAACGGCGGCGGTCACGGCGATCATGGCGGCGATTCTCACGGCGGAAACGATCCTCATCGCGGCGGTCATGGCGACGGACATCGTGACGCTTCCCGTTGAAGTGTTTTTTGCCGTGCTTCATGAACTTACCCTTACCGTGGTGGCAGTGCTCACCTACTGAGATATAGGCGCCATGCCCGAGATTGATGGAGAAGCTTGCGGCATTTGCCTCTACACCCAGCATACCCATTGCCATGACGGCAACTGCTGCCAATTTTGCGATTTTGTTGTTCATTGTTGTGGTTCCTTTCTGTATTAATGGTTCATTGATTGAGGGAGGATTTACTTACGGCGGCGATTGTTCTTGTTCACGGCAACACGGCGCTTCACATCGTTCTTTTTCTTAACGTCTTTGCGCTTATCATGCTTCTTGTCGAACTTACCGGCGAACTTCCTGTCGTGCTTCTTATCGACCTTCTTGTCATGCTTGCAGGAATTGTCGTTCACGACTACATTCACCTTGCCATGGGCAAGACTCACATTTACCGAAAGGGCTGCACTTGCCTGTGCGCTCAGCATGCCCATTGCCATCACCGCTACTGCGGCCAACTTAACGAATTGCTTTTTCATAATGCTTGTCTATGTGTTTGTGGTTGCAGGGAGCTGTCGTGTCCCTTCGCAATCATAGACACAGCATATCGGCAACTTGTTCAATAAAAGTTGCACTTTTTTAATTTTTATTACTTTTAAACTTATTTCAAAACTTTGGCAGTGGTCTTGAAATGGAGTTTTGCAACATCAGTAAGGCGTTCTTCACCATGAGTAGCAACGAATTGGCGAGCAGCCTTGGTAACGTGAGGCCCGCAACCGAGCGGAAACTCGCAAGCGGCAGCGGCGGCGGCATCGCGTACCCACTTGACAAAACGAGCGCGAGCCAGGATGGAGGCAGCAGCCACAGCCACATCGCTTTCACCGCGCACGCGCTGCTCCAGTTTAACGGGCACCTTGCGCTTGGAGAGAGCTGTTTTGAGCACCCACTCGTTGGCAAACTGATCGCTAAGAGCCCGGGGACAAGCAGGCACCTTCTCGTGCAATGCGGCTATTGCGCGCGCGTGCCCCCACGCGAGCAGGCGGTTAAGATTACCAAACTCAGCGTACAACTCATTATACCGCTTAGGCCCGATGCACACAACCTCATACGACACCCCGGGCAGCGCCATCACTTTGGCAGCTATGGCGGCAATCTTGCGGTCATCGGGTATATTCTTGCTATCCTGGCAGCCCAGACGCACCAGCTCAGCAGCCGTTCGCTCATCGGAATACACACCGGCGATGACAAGCGGGCCGAAATAATCCCCCTTACCGCTCTCGTCCACACCAAAGTGGGGCGTCACATCCAACGCGGCGCTCACCTTGGCCGCGGTCTTGCCGGCCGGCTTGCCCGACACCGCAGAAACACCGGTTTTCGGGTCCATCAGCATGACAAACTCCAGGAACTCATCCGCC
Organism: Akkermansia sp.; assembly: GCA_030535795.1. Classification (GTDB taxonomy): domain Bacteria; phylum Verrucomicrobiota; class Verrucomicrobiia; order Verrucomicrobiales; family Akkermansiaceae; genus Akkermansia. Next base: position 13,163 of record JAUNRE010000002.1, on the reverse strand, counting down.
CCGGCGCCCTGCACCAGCAGCTTTCCCTTCTTGGGGTAATAGCTCACGTTCACATGCGGACCGGTGAAACTGAAATCCGCGTAATCGCGCTCGCATGCTTCGTACCCGGCACGCGAGAGAAGCTTACGGCGCAGTGATTCCGCCTCTTCCTTACCAAGCTGAATGCTGTGCTGATTAGCCATAACGCACCTAAAATGCCCTCATTTGCGGCTTTCGTCAACATAAATTGCCCCTAAAAGCCTATTTTTTGCTCTTGTTGACACAAAAAAAACGCGGAAGGCGCTTTTTTTGCGTGCCAAAGGGAAGAAAATGCGATATAGTCTCTGCGGCTTCTTCAACCAAGCAAAAAACTTATGGCTAATACAATTACAAAACGAGAGCTTGTTAACAAGATCTGCGCCGAAACCCGCAGCGACCTCACTCAGAACGATGTGCTCGAGGTTATCCAGAAGGCTGTTGATCTGATCATCGAGTCCCTGGGCAACGGCGACCGCGTAGTGCTTCGTAACTTCGGCACCTTCACCGTGAAGGAGGTTAAGGCCAAGATTGGCCGCAATCCTAAGGATCCGGGTAAGGACGTACCGATTCCTGCTCGCTCCGTGGTGAAGTTCAAGGTGGGCAAGACCCTCAAGGAGGCTGCCGCCAAGGTTGTGACCAAGTAAATCACGGCTCCGACCTGTACGGATTAAACCGACAGCTCAACTTCCGCAGACCGCAATGGCTTCGTCCCTTGCGGTCTGCACTTTTTTATCTTCCGCACCCCCTGCCGTATTTTTTTACTTTCTTTAAAGATTTTTGCTTGACAATGCGCGGCAGCTCGTGTAGTATAGCCGCGCTGCATCGCAGCAATCAGTGCGCGGATAGCTCAGTCGGTAGAGCAGTAGACTTTTAATCTATTGGTCCCGGGTTCGAGTCCCGGTCCGCGTACTACACAAGTCCCCATCGTCTAGGGGTTAGGACATATGATTCTCAGTCATAGAACCGCGGTTCGAATCCGCGTGGGGATGCTGAAAGCCCTGAGGTTGTCGCCTCAGGGCTTTCACTTTGGCAGGAGGCATAGACGCCGAAAAGACTTGCCAGCGTAGTGCGATTGGAGTATAATGCACGCACATATGATGGATAGCACACTTCTTTCCACGCTTGAGCAGGCAGTTGCCGATGGCAAACTGCTGGCTGATTCCCTCACCAATATACAATTGCTGCTGGCCGGCACCCAGGACCCGGTGGCACCGGCAGCTATTACCGAGCTTGCCTCTGCCGGAGAATGGGCAGAGCTTAACAACCGATTTTACAAGACCCTTGCATTCGGCACCGGCGGTCTGCGCGGTCGCACCATCGGCATGGTGGTAGCCCCTGCCGAGCAAGGCAAAGGCGGCATCAACGGGCGCCCGGAGTTCCCCTGTGTCGGTACCGCCAGCATGAACTACTTTAACGTGGGGCGCGCCATGCGCGGCCTCATCACCTATGTGAATCGCTTTGTCGAGGCAGAAGGCAGCGGCCGCAAGCCCCGCATTGTTGTCGGCCACGACACGCGCCACTTTTCGCGAGACTTCGCCGAGTACTGCGCTAAGATTGCCACGGATTTGGGCTGCGACTGCGCTCTGTTCGACGGCCCCTGCTCCACGCCTGAGGTATCCTTTGCCATCCGCGAGCTGAATGCCGATACCGGTGTGGTACTGACAGCCTCGCACAATCCTGCTCACGACAATGGCTTCAAAGCCTATTTCAACGATGGCGCCCAGCTCATTGCCCCGCACGACAAAGCCGTCATCGCAGAGGTAAACGCTCTTGCCAGCGATAGCTACGAGCCGCTGCCCGCCGAACAGCAGGGCAAGCTGAGCATCCTCGGGCCGGAGTTCGACGCCATCTACATCGAGAAGCTCAAGGGCATCATCCTGCGTCCGGATGTGTTTGAGAAAGCAAGCGCCAAGGTTGTTTACACCAACCTGCACGGCACGGGCGGCCGCTGCATCGTGCCCATCCTCAAGCAGATTGGCTGCAATGTGAGCACGGTAGCGGAGCAAGACGTACTTGATGGCCGCTTCCCCACCGTGGCCAGCCCGAACCCGGAGAACGCCCCTGCTCTCGATATGGCCATTGCTCAGGCTGATGCCGAGAATGCCGACCTTGTCATTGCCACCGACCCAGACAGCGACCGCATGGGCATTGCCGTGCGCGACACTGCCACCGGCAAAATGCAGCTGCTCACCGGCAACCAGACCGGCTGCCTGATGGCGTGGTACCGCTGCATGAGCGCCATTGAGCTCGGCATCATCACACCGCAGAATATCGACCACAGCGTCATGGTGAAAACTTTTGTCACCAGCCCGCTGCAGGATGCTATCGCCGCTTCCTTCGGCATCTCCACGGTCAATGTGCTCACCGGCTTCAAATACATCGCCGCCAAGCTCGGTAAGTATGAACAGGCTATCCCCGCCGATAAGCGCGAGGGCTATCGCAATATGACCGAGGCTCAGACCCGCGAGCTGCGCTTGCAGTACAGCAAGTACTTCATTTTCGGTGGCGAGGAAAGCTACGGCTATCTGGCTCAGGACTTTGTGCGCGACAAAGACGCCAACGCCGCCGCCCTTTGCCTGGCTGAGATGAATGCCTATCTGGCGTCCCAGGGCATCGGCCTGCTGGAGTGCCTCAACAACATCTACACCGAGTTGGGGTATTACATGGAGCTAGGCAAGAGCCTTGTGATGGAAGGCGCCGACGGTGCAGCCAAGATTGCCGCCCTCACCCAGAGCTACATGCAGACCCCGCCCACTGAGATGGATGGCGCTGCCGTAGTCAACGTGCGCGACTTCTCCACCGGTAAGCTGGTGGATGCCGAGGGTGACGCCATTCCGGCAGAGAAGATGCTCTTCATCGATCTGGCCGATGGCCGCAGCTTCGCTGTGCGCCCCAGTGGCACCGAGCCCAAGATTAAGTACTACCTCTTTGCCCATGGCGAAAAGGGTGCAGAGCTTACTTCGGCCAAAGCCGCTGTTACCGCCTGTATCAACAGCCTGTGGGCAGCCGTCGAGGCAGATGCCCGCAGCCGCATGGCATAAACCACACCGCAATTTCACCCGCCCCGCAGCGCACATGCGTTGCGGGGCGCACCCTCCCACTCCCTACCTTATGAATGACACCCAACTCCTGTTCGACGCCGCCCAAAAGGGCGATACCGCAACCGTCCGCCGCTACCTGACAATGGGCTACAGCCCGGATTCTCTGAACGAGAAAGGCTACAGCCTGCTCTCCGAAAGCGTCAAGCAGCCCGATATCATGCAACTGCTTATCGATGCCGGGGCCGATGTCAACCTGCGCGACCAATCCGACATGTGCCCCATACACAGTTGTGCGGATTACCAAGTGGCAGATTCCATCGAGATTCTCATACGCGCCGGAGCCGACATGTATGCCGAAACCTCCTTTTACACGGACGCGGACACAATAGGGACGCTGTCTGCCGACTCATGCGGCGGCTCCATGGCAGCCATGAAACGCCTGTTGGCCTGCGGATGCGATATCAACCACCGCACCTCACCGGGCAAAAGCATGCTGATGACAGCTGTCGGCTCTAACTGGGAGCGCGCCACCCGCTGGCTGCTGGCGCATGGTGCCGAAACGGAGCTTCGCGACAACGAAGGCGAAACGGCACTTTTTTATGGTGCCTCAACAAACATTTATTGCTGCACGGAATCTCTGGATGTGCTGATGGAAGCCGGCGCCGATATCAACGCAACAAACAATCTCGGCAACAATGCCCTGCAAGCCATTGCGCACTTGCCGCTTGGCGAGGAAAAAACACATGAATACCTCATTGAGCACGGCATCGACCTGCATCACCGCAACAAGGCCGGACAGAGCGCCTTCGATATAGCACGCGCTCACAACAATCAGAGCCTGATGAAGCTCCTGATTTCCCTCAAAGCGGACTGAAAAGGCGCTTCATACCTGCCAAATACCACCGTTCGCCAGCGCTGCATGCAGAGAATCCACCACAGCCTGAGGGCTGTAACCCGCAGCTCGCAGGGATGCCAGCGAACGCGCGCCGTCTCGCTTGGCTAATCGCTTTCCCGCGTTGTCTTTCAATAACTCGTGGTGGCAATACAGCGGGGTCGGCAGATCCAACACAGCCTGCAAAGCGCGGTGGATGTGGGTTGCATCGAACAAATCTTCCCCGCGAGTCACATGGGTCACTCCCTGCGCGGCATCGTCCACTACCACGGCCAGGTGGTAACTCGCCGGCATTTCCTTGCGAGCCAGTACCACATCGCCATACTCTGTAGGCACACAGCGCTGCACGCCGCGCCGCAAGTCCTCCCACTCGGGGCAACCAATCAAATCCTGCACGCGCTGCATGTCGATTCGCCAGGCGTGCGCGTCTCCCCGTGCCAAACGTTCTGCCACCACGTCCGGCGGCAAGGAGCGGCAGGTGCCGGGGTACAGATACCCCAGGCTGCTGTGCGGCGCCCTGCCCATTTCGGCAATCTGAGCCTTAATCTCGCTGCGGGTGCAAAAGCACGGGTACAGCAGCCCCTGCTCTCGCATGCGCTCCAACGCGGCCGCGTACACATCGAAGCGCTCGCTCTGCACCATGACATCGCCATCAAAATGCAAGCCCAGCCAGGCCAGGTCCTCATACATCAGCTCCACCCACTCGCGGCTGCGTGAGCGCGTGACATCAATATCCTCGATTCGCAGCAGACAGCACCCGCCGTGCGTGTCCGCAAAGCGCCGCGCCTGAAGTGCAGCCAGCAAATGCCCCACGTGCAGCGGACCGCTGGGCGTGGGGGCAAAGCGAGTAACGGGCGAGGACATCAATACTGAGCGCTTACGATGATTTTCGTGATGCGGTCAGCACCCTCCTTGGCCAGTTTGGAGTTCGGATAGAAGCACCGTGCTCTGTAGTAGCAAGCCAGCGCGGAGCCGTGTTCGCCGCGTTTTTCGCAGTCTTCGGCATAGCGGATAGCCTCCACGAAGTCATGAGCCACGGATGCATAGCGGTTGAACTCATCCATGAATGCCTTATCCGCCGCGAAGAGAGCATCCTTCTTCTTCATTTCATCGAGCTTCTCGTACGCGGCGCACGGGCCGATGGTGCGATCCTGCTCGGCAAAGTTACGCAGCTCGGCCAGCGTTGCATCGATACGGGCGACATGCTCGATAACCTCGGTGAACTTCTTCTCCAGCTCCGGGTCGGTAGCCACTACCTTGAAACGCTCGCGCTCACGATAGATAGTGCGGTATTCCTTGCGTTCCACCAGCACACGGAATTCGGCCTTCTGGGGCTCGAAGCTGTCAAGCTTGGCAATTTCTTCCTCGCCCTTGTCGAGGTTGGGATTAAGCGGCCAGATGATGGCGGCCTCGGTGACGTGTTTCTTGAACTCCTCATCATTGCCGGCCTGCAAAGCCTTGCGGGCAGCTCGGAGCGCAAAGTTACTCTGGCGCTTCTTACCGGACGTGTATGAGCGCAGCATCGAGTCATCGAACTCAGAGTCGAGCTTCTTCATCTCATCGGCAATGCGTTCCACGTTATCATAGTCGCGGGCATTGAGCGCCGTGAGCGAGCGCTTGCGCAGGCTCCAATACTCCGCCACGCGCAGGCGATCCTTGGTCGGGAACGTAGCCACGCACTGCATATACTCACCGGCGGCAACAGCTGTGATGAGGCGGTTAGTAGCCTCGCCCAGCTTATTTTGAGCAAGCGCGCTGTACACGGCATCAATACTCTGAGCCACCTCTCGGCGGGCATTGTTAGCCAGAGCATCCACGGTATTGATGGTGGGCGGAAGCCCCGATATACCGAACGCCATCTTGTAAGCATCAGAGTTCTTATCGAGTTTCACCTCCGTATCGCCATCCTTGAACACATGGCGGTACACGCGCGCACCAATGACAGCGTGGTCATAGCGGCGCTGCGCCAGGAACCACAGCACAAGCGCCTGATAGTTAATCTTCGCCCCTTGCAGGGATGCCAGGCTGGCAGCCTCATTGGCCGGCTGCTTGGCCTTTTTCTCAGCAATCTTGCTGGTATTGGCCGCAATGAGGTAAGTGTGCGAGGTGTAACCGCTGCCGCCACCGCCCTGCGATGTCTTCGAGGAGCGAGAACCTTTCTGCGTGTTGCGGTTGGTGAGCGTGTTCGTCTTGTTGATTAACTTGTCGATTTCCTTATCCAGCTCGGCATTGGCCTTGTCTCGGCGGCGATTCGCACGCAGTACGTCCAGGGCACTCACAATGGCACTGGCCAACACGCCGGATTGCTCACCATCACCGGGATAGGAGGACATTTCATACAGCCCCGTGCCGATTTTTATCAGCGTCTTGCTACCAATCTTATCGGCACCTTTCGAATAACGCTGAGTGAAGTCCAGAATCGTTTCGAGCTTCTTACGGTAAATGCGGGATTCCTCCGTATCATCGGGGGTCTGGCGCAGGAATTTCTCGAAGCGCTCACGCACGAGGGCATTGTTGCCGACATCGAACTTGCCGCCACCATACGACATGGTATCGTTGGACGGGTCGAGCACGGGCAGCTCCATACCGAACATCTGCGGGGGCGGCGTCTCCCCCATGCGGTTCGGGTCGTCGTTCGTAACACCGCTCTGCGCCTGCGTACTGCGACCGGAAGCATCGAAACTATTGGGCATCTGCGCGTAGGCAATACCCACCATCAACGGAATAAGAGGAATATAACGCAGCGATTTCATATCACTTAGTCCTTACATCGTTTACTACCAGAATACCCTTTACCTCATTACCGGCGGCATCCCTGCCCGTGCGGCAGGAAACATCGAAGATGAACGTATCCCCTCGGGTGATGTTAATCTGAAGCGGTATAGAGCCCAGCACCAGCAGCGGCAGACGCTCCTGGCGATTGTTTTTCATCGAGATGGCAACCATGCGGTTATTCCCGTGAGTTTCAATGTTCTCCACCTTACCCTCAAGCACATAGCGGTTGCCGGTGGAGGCAAAGCGAGAGCCGTCCTGGCGGTACTGAGCTATGTTAAAGGGCTTGGCTTCATTGCCGCTGCGGGCAGAGGGTTTGAAAAACAACATACCCGCCAGCAACGTTACCAGCAAACACAGACCACCTATGATAAGAGGGGTCATATTCTTCTTCTTGCCGCGACCGCGGCGTGAACTTCTAGCCATCGTTTTATCGTTTGAGTGTTAAAAAATCATTCCCAGCGTGTGCGGCGTACGCCGATATAGGTAAGAGCCATACCCACAATGATGTGCAGCACCAGCACGATGCGACAGACGTCCGCTCCGGTAAAGGATGTCTGCACGATACTCTTCACCGCTTTCAGCACATCCGGCTGCAACCCGCCTTCAATACTGCCGCTCCATGCCCAATAGGCCGAAATGAACGGCTGCGTCAGAGACTCAACAGCATCCGGCAGTGCCAGCACGGCACCGGAAAGCGGCAGCTGGAAGCCCACCAGATAGATGCTCAGTAGTGATGCCTGATCCGGCGTTTTGCAGTTGGCGGAGATACCAAGGCACACGCTTGTCATGGCTGCATTGGCCAGCAGCAGGAATCCCAAGTGGTTGAGCGAATCACCGCGCAACGGCCAGAACCACTCCACAAAGAAGTACATCCAAAGGCTTTGTATGAGAACCAGCACAGAGAGGAACACAGCCTTGGACGCCACATAGGCACCGATACCGGTACCGGCGAACTTCTCCTTTTCCATGATGAGGCGTTCACCGGCGACCTCGCGGGCGGAGTTGTTGGAGCCCATCAGCCCCAGCAGAATGACCTCGAACATGATGATGCCTGACACAGCCGAGCCGACACGGGCTCGCACCTCGGCCTGCTCCTGCTGCGCCTGCACTTCGGCCGCAATATCGCTCCCCATCACATCCGTCAGGTTAAGCAACTGATCCTGCCCTTTGCTGGAGAAGAGCGCCACCAGGATAGGGAAAACTACAATCATGGCCACCTGCAACATGAGCTGCGTGCGGTCGCGCATCAGGATGGCAAAACGGCGGCGCAGCAGCATCATCATCTGCGCCATGAAGCCGGGCGACATGGGGGCGTCATCCTCATCCCCGCGCGGACTGGGGGGTGGCGGGTCTTCACCGCGTTTCTCGAACTTTTCGAGGTGTTCTTTCTCCAGCCGCTTGTAGTAGTCGATGCGGTGTTTCATCCAGCTCATGCTCCACTCCTCGGGGGCGCGCAGAGCCAAGCGAGGGTAAACTTCCTCAAAATCCTCCACGGAGAAATAGTGCACCATCACGGAGGGCGAGCCGTGGTAAGCGAGGTTGCCGCGCACCATCACCATGATACTGTCGTAGAGCTCCATCTGCGCCAGACTGTGCGTCACGGAGATGACGATACGGCCATCCTTCATGCTCAAATCATGCAGAAGCTGCACAATCTCGCGCTCGGAGCGAGGGTCGAGGCCGCTCGTCACCTCATCGCACAGCAGAATGCGCGGGCTGCTCACCAGCTCCATAGCCAAAGCCAGGCGGCGTTTCTGGCCACCGGACAGCAGCTTGACCTGACGGTCGGCAATATCTGTTAGCCCGGTTTCCGCCAACACATTGTCAATGATATCATTGAGCTCATCCTCATCGGCATTCACACGCAGGCGTGCGGAGCTTTCAATACTCTCATCCACAGTCAGTTCATCGTATGCGATACTGAACTGCGGCACATACCCGATTTCATGCGGTTCAAAATCCCCTTCCTCCGATAAGTCGCGCCCCTCCCAATAGAAAGAGCCATCGGTGGTGGATTTGATGCCGGCGATGGCCTTGAGGAGTGTTGTCTTACCGCAACCGGAAGGACCGACAATCGCCATGAAATGCCCTTTGGGCACACAGAAATTCACATCGTTGAGAAGAAAAAGCGACTCCTCACCGGACTCCACCTCCAGGCATATATTGCGTGCTTCTAGCATAGTAACAGGTATTAGCTTACTGATACTACCAAAATAGCCCGCTGACTGCAAGCTAAAAATCAGCGATAAAGCATGATAGATGCGTTATCGGGGCATCAATTCCGCCACGTAGGTATTGCCCACCGCCAGCCAGACCGGCAGAGTCAGGAAGGAGCACACGGTGGTGGAGAGCAGAATCTGGGTGCCTACGTCAGGCTGCCCCCCGAATCTCCGGGCAATGATAACAGGTATCACCGCGCTCGGTATCGCACTCTGTATCACCATAATGCGCTTAATCAGCGGGTCCACGGGCAGAGCCCATGCCACCAGCAGAATACAGGCCGGCGTGATGAGCAGGCGCGCCACCAACCCGGCGGCCAGCATGCGGGGCTGCCAAGTAAAGTTGCGCGATAAATCATACATCGAGCACCCGAATATAATCAGGCAGATGGGGGTGGCAATGGCACCCACCATCTCAGCTGTTTTCATGACCGGCGCCACGGCCACATATTGCCCCAGACCGCTCCAGGCCAGCAGCAACGAAAAACACACCGCCAGCAGCGGGCCGCGGAAGAGTGAGGCAAAGCTCAGGTTCCCCAATCCGCCGCACATCAGAATAACTCCGACACTCCACACAAAGAGTTCGCAACCCATGTTGTGGATAAATAGCACACCCATGGACGGGTCGCCCGGCATACAGAAAAGCATCTGCACGATAGGAATGACGAAAAAGGCGTAGTTCTGCACCCCGGCGGTCAGCGTGAAGGTGCGCAGCCCGGTGCCGATGCGAAGCCGCAACACCCTCGCCACGAGCCAGGCTATCAGCACGCCGATGGCCATCTCCAGAAACCCGCAGGCTATCGCCTGCCCCGAAAACGCAATACCGGTGATGCGGGCATCGGCTTCCGTGACCATGTATTTCATGATATTGAAGAATATCAGGCAGGGATACCCCACGTCCATGGCCAGACGCGTGATGACGGCATCATGCTGCGTTTCTATCGCCCCCTTGTGTCGCAACCAGAATCCGATGGCGAAAAAAACGAACACCGGAATCGTGGAGAGAAAGGAATTGAGAACAACTTCCGCCATAAATCTTGCTGAAAATTAGCTGAGGTGTGTCCCTGCCCGGAATCACACCTCAGCCGATGAATATTTTATTCGCCCAGTACGCTTGCCAGCATCGTCGCCACCCCTTGGAAGGCGGCCGACACCATGCTCTGCCCCGGGTCTTTCAGCGCCACGGGTGCGCCTTCATCGCCGCAGGAGCGAGTCTCGATATCGAGCGGAATGCGCCCCAGCAAGGGCACGCCGAGTTTCTGAGCCTCGCGCTCGCCGCCGCCTTCTCCAAAGATATTGTAGATAAGGCCGTCGCTCGGGCAGACGAAATAGCTCATATTCTCGATAATGCCCAGAATGGGTGTCTCTACGCGCTGGAAGAGCCCCACAGCCTTGCGGGCATCGATAAGCGCCACCTCCTGCGGAGTTGTCACCACCACAACGCCCGACAAATCAACTGTCTGCACAATCGTGAGCTGAATATCGCCCGTGCCGGGGGGCATATCGAGGATGAGGAAGTCCAGACCTCCCCATTCCACATCGCGAAGGAACTGCTGCACATAGCGGGTTGCCAGCGGGCCGCGCACCGCCACGGGGGATGCCTCATCAATCATCAGCCCCATGGAGAGAATCTTCACGCCGTGAGCCTCAACAGGCAGAAACTGCTCTTTCTCCGAGCAGCCGGGGCGCTCCTTGGTGCCGAACATCAGCGCCATGGAGGGGCCGTAAATATCCAGATCGAGCAGACCGGTCTTATACCCCAGGCGGGAAAGAGCCACGGCCAGATTCGCCGATACAGTGCTCTTACCCACGCCGCCCTTACCGGAGGAAACAGCAATCACATGCTTCACGCCGGGCACGCTGGACTTCCAGTCAGCGGGGTCATCGTTATTTGCAACGCGGTTGCTCTTGGGGGCATGGTGCTCGATATTCACATCCAGCTTCTTCACACCGGGCAGCTCCTTCACCGTGGCCATCACGTTCTCATAGATGAAGCGAGGCACATCGGCATTCTTGCTTTCAATAAGGAGCTCTACCACCACAGCGCCCTTAGGAGACACTGTGATTTCCTTCACCAGACCGAACGAAACAATATCGCGGCTGAATCCGGGATACTTTACCGTTGTAAGCGCCGCGCGAATCAGCGCGGGAGATAATTCAGGTTCACTCATTTCGAATAAATAAGGTTAAGCTTTTTTCTTGAAGAGTTTCCACGGGGTGAGGATGCCGTGTACGGTGCAGGCAAATGCCGTGCACAACACTCGGAAAACGCGTACCAGCGGGTACATCGCCGTGTGCAGACCGGCGTATTTCTCGTAGCATATACTCAGCGCCACAATGGCTACAATGATGGCAAACTTGGGTCCCACCGACATGTGCCACTCAATGCCCCAGGCGCTCTCCAGTACCAGAGATGCCGTCATGACAAAACCCACGAAGCCAACCAGCACGAACGCTACATGACCGAGAATGGGGTGGCGGGCAATGATGTCGATACACCAGCCGGCCACAATTCGCAGCGCAGCAATACCAATAAAGACGCCCAGACATACCACCCAGATGTGCAGCTCCTCGGGTATACCCTTCGAGCCGGCTACCACGCCCACTGCAGCCACCACGTTATCAAGCGAAAGAGAAAGATCCATCAGCTCAATACTGCAAATTGTGGCGATAAAGCCCTTCCCGGCTGTTTTAGCCGCTGCCGAAGCTATGTCTTCCGTGTGCATTTCACGCTTGAGCTGGAGGTGGTCGCAAGCCAGGTAGATGAGGTAGATGGCACCGAACCACTTGACCCACTCATTATGCATCAGCCAGGAAACAAGTGCCAGCGCAATACCACGGAAAAGATAAGCGCCGATTAACCCCCAGCGCAGTGCGGATTTCTGCTGGTGCTTAGGCAAGTGCGAGGCCATCGCTGCAATTCCCAGGGCATTATCCACAGACAACAGACCTTCAATGAGTACCAGACTCACGATAACCATACCGGCATCTGCCAGGAACGCGCCCCAGTTCTGAGACACGAGCTCCAAGGCAGTTTGTAAATCAGCAATAGGCATGCACCGAGCCTACCATAATATCCCCCGGATTGCAAGTCAAACGTCTGCCTGTAGCCCCTTTTTTCGCGTTATAGCGCAGACTATGCTTGCAAGCGCTCCCGCTTTACCCTATAATACCATGCGAAATGAAAAACATACTCGTCACAGGCGGCACAGGTTTCATCGGCTCCAATCTCTGCCACAGGCTCATTGCCGAGGGGCACCGCGTCATCTGCCTGGACAATAATTACACCGGCTCTCTCTCCAATGTGGCTGGTCTGACGGATAACCCGCGATTCCGCTTTGTGGAGCATGATGTCATCGAACCCTGGGATTGCGAGGAACCGCTGGATCGCATCTACAGCCTGGCCTGCCCGGCCTCCCCTCCATTCTACCAGGGCTCCCGTTCCATCTTCACCACCAAGACCTGCGTGCTGGGCGCGCTCAATATGCTGGAGCTGGCAAAGCGCAAGGGCGCACGCATCCTGATGAGCAGCACATCAGAGGTATACGGCGAGCCCACCCAACACCCGCAGCCCGAAAGCTACCGAGGCAACGTGAATCCCATCGGCATCCGCGCCTGCTATGATGAGGGTAAACGCTGCGCAGAAAGCCTCTTTTTCAATTATAACCGTTATGAGGGAGTCGATATTCGCGTTATCCGCATCTTCAACACATACGGTCCTTACATGAACCCGGAAGACGGCCGCGTGGTGTCCAACTTCATTTGTCAGGCTCTTCGGGGGGAGGATATCTCCATCTACGGGCAAGGCCAACAGACTCGCTCATTCCAATATATCGACGACCTCATCGAGGGCATGGTGCGCATGATGGAAAACGAACAGGGCTTCGTCGGCCCCGTCAACATCGGCAACCCCGGCGAGTTCACCATCCTCCAACTGGCCGAACAGGTGCTGGCGAAAATCCCCTCACAGAGCAAGCTCGTTTACCACCCCCTGCCCGCGGACGACCCCACTCAGCGCAAACCCGATATTTCGCTCGCAGCCGAAAAACTCGGCTGGGCTCCCACGGTTAATCTCAGCGAAGGCCTCGACCGCACAATCGCTTACTTCCGCAGAATCATCGGTAAATAACAACTCAGCCCCCCAATACAATCGACCGATCGGTCGAACCGAAGGTGAGCGGAATTCAAAAGCCCCGCTGAGCGGGGCGAAAGTACAAT